>SYCH01000116.1 GCA_005787025.1 Actinomycetota bacterium
GAGTTCGACTTCCCCGAGCTCACCGACGAGCAGACGGCCGGTCTGGCCGAGATCTTCGTCGACGGTGATTGTGTCGACATGGGCGCCTTGATGGCCGACATGATGATGGAGCAATCGGCGGGTGCTCTGACCGAAGATCAAGCCGCCTGCATCGGCGATGGCATGGCCGAGTCCGACGCCTTCAACGACGCGTTCGCCGCCGGCATCGCTGGTCAGGAGGACCCGGAGGCGGATGCCGCCATCGAGTCCGAGATTCTCCGGCTCATCGTGGATTGCGACATCCCGCTGGATGCTTTCGGCTGATCAGGCCGTTCGATGCTTCGGTCTCGGTTGCATCGTGCGCGCGGCATCGGAGTCCTTGATCCGGGTCCAACTCCAAAAGGCCCCGACCATGAAGATGATCGACGCACCGACGAAACCCCAGTGATAGCCGCTGAGCAACGCCGCGTCGGGTTCGCGCCCGACATCGAGACCGTGATTGGAGCGGCTGATGAACACCGTGGCGAGGATGGCCACACCGAGCGCGGCCGAAGTCTGCCTCTGAGTCGAGAAGATGGCCGATGCCCGGCCGGTGTCGGGGGCATCGATGTTGGAGTACGTCGCGGCTTGGATCGGCATGAAACAGAACGCCATGAAGCAACCGCGCAGGAACATCAACACGGCGATCACGAGTAGCGAGGAACTCTGGTCGAGGAGAGTGAAAAGCAGTGTCACCGAGGCCGCCATCGTCATGCCGAAGGTCACCAATCGTCGTGGTCCGACCGTGTGGTACCAGCGGCCGACGAATTGGCTCATGGCGATGACACCGATCGCCTGCGGGAAGGTGGCCAGCCCCGACTCGAACGCGGTGGCACCCAGCAAACCCTGTAGGAACTGGGGCAACAAGAAGATGAAGCCGATGAAGCTGCCGTAGGAGAGCGATCCCGCGATGTTGCCGTTGCGGAAGATGCGGTCCTTGTAGAGCCGAAGGGCCAGCATCGGCTCGGCAATGGCGGTTTCGACTTTTGCCATGATCACCAGTAGTGAAAGACCACCGAGCCCCGACAGGAGAACCGGGCCGGACAACCACCCGTGTTCCGGTGCCCGCGACAGCGCGTACAACACGCCGGCCAGACCAGCACCGGACAGAACGAAACCGGCCATGTCGAAACGCGCGGAGCGAAGTTCTCGATGTTCCTTCAGGAACGTGGCTGCGAACATGATGCCGAAAACCCCGACGGGAATGTTGACGTAGAAGATCCAGCGCCACGAAAAATGGGTGACGATGAAGCCGCCCACCAGTGGTCCGAGAGCCGGGGCGATGACGGTCGGCACGATCAGGATGGCCGAGGCGCGGGCGCGCTCCTCGGGAGGGAAGGCGCGGTAGAGCATGGCGGTTCCGATGGGAGTGAGCATTCCGCCCCCGACTCCCTGCAGAAGGCGAAAACCGATCAATTGCTCCAGCGATTGCGCGAAGCCGCAGAGAAAGGACGCCCCGGTGAACACCGTGAGGGCGAACAGGAAGGTCTTCTTGGTGCCGAAACGGTCACCGATCCAGCCCGAGGCGGGGATGAAGACCGCCAACGCCAGCAGATATCCGAGGATGACCCACTCGATCCCAGCCGGGGTGGCGTCGAACTCCTCGGTGAGCGTGGGGATGGCCGTATTGATGATCGTGGTGTCGAGAATCTCCATGAAGAGACCGGTGACGAAACAAATCGCCACCAGCCATTTGTATTCGATACGTCCGAAGATTCGCTTCATCGTGCTGACGTCCGTTCGTCGGGGGAGAATCCAGGGGCGTCGGCATGGTAGACGGAAAGACATGGAACGCTGGGTGATCGAGAAGAAACTTAACGATGATCGGGCCTGGTTGCTCGAGACCTACTCCCGTCTGTCGAACGAGCAATTGTCCGGCGACCTGACACGGAGTGAACACGATCCCGCCAATTACTGGTCCGCGCTGGATCATCTGGCGCATCTGGCTCTGATCGAGCGCAACTTCGCGGCCATGGTTCGACGACACGTCGGGGGTCACCCGAATCCCGTCGGTCTGCGCGAAGACGACCAAGGGCAGCCGCGCACCGTGGAGCAGATCATGGCCTCGGTGCACGCCATGACCGAGGAGTGGCAACGAGAGCACCACGGCAAGTCGTTCGACGAAGTGGTCTCTCTGGGGGCGGCCGCGCGCGCCGTGACCTTGCAGTTGCTGTCGGAGTTGACCGACGAGCAATTGCACGAACGTTTACCCGGTGCGCCGTGGGCCGACGGCACCATCGGGGGAGTGTTGGCGGCCAACGCGGATCATGGTCGCATGCACTGGAAGTGGGCCAAAGACGCGGGCGTCTTGGAGAAGTGACGTTCAGTCCCCGAGGTCGGGGGCCCAGGCGGATCCGTTGATGTGGCTTCCACCGTCGACGAACAACGTGTTCCCCGTCAGGTATCGACAGTCGTCGCTGGCCAAGAACGAGACCACGGGCGCGATGTCGTCGTAGGGGTCACCGATGCGACCCATCGGATTGCTGGCGTCGGCGGCGGCGATCAACTCCGGGTGCGCGCCCATCACCCGGTGAAAGGCCGCGCTCTTGGCCGCCGGACACACGGCGTTCACCACTACTCCGGTGGGCGCCCACTCGCGGGCCGCGGTGCGCGTGAGAGTGCGCAACGACTCCTTGGCGACGTTGTATTCGAGAGTTCCCATGTGGGCGTTGACACCGTTGAGTGAACACATGTTGATGACCCGCCCCCAGCCACGGGCCTTCATGTCGGGGAAGACCTCGCGCATGGCCCAGAAGGCTCCGTAGAAGGCGACGTCGAGTCCGTGTTGCAGGAGGTCGTTGGTCTTGCGTTCCACCCGCCCCATGCCACCGCCACCCCAGGCGTTGTTCACCAGCACGTCGACCGGCCCGAAGGCGTCGCGGGCGCGAGCGATCATGTCCACCACGTCGGCTTCGCGGGAGACGTCGGCACGCACGAACGTCGTCCGATCTCCGTGCTCGGCGATCGACCGCACACCGCGTTCCTCGTCGATGTCGACCGCCACCACCCGCAGTCCGTCCCCGATCAATCGCCGTACGATGCCGGCTCCGATTCCGTCAGCGGCGCCGGTGACGAGGGCGACCCGCGACTCTTCCACGGTCGTGATCCTCAGGCGTCGAGGAAATTCTCGATGGTGGACACGATCGTGGGGTCGTCGGGAGCGACCATCGGACCGAAACGCACGATCGTCCTGCCGCCATCGGCGATCACGAACTTCTCGAAATTCCAACGAATGTCACCGGTGGTCCC
>SYCH01000117.1 GCA_005787025.1 Actinomycetota bacterium
CCCGAGGGCAAGAACCTGGTCGGTGCCTTCTGGCAACCCAACGCGGTGCTGTGCGATCTCGACCACCTCGACTCGTTGCCCCCTTCCGAGATTCGATGCGGGTTGGGTGAGATCGCGAAATATCACTTCATCTCGGGTCGGGACATGCTGGCGATGGACCTCGACGAGCGGGTGGCCACGTGCGCACGGATCAAGGCCGGGATCGTCTCGGAGGACGAACGCGAGGGTGGTGCACGGGCGCTACTGAATTACGGTCACACCTTGGCTCACGCCATCGAGATCGTCGGTCGACACTCCGTGGCGCACGGCGAGGCGGTCGCGATGGGCTTGGTGTTCGCCGCTCGATTGGCCCATCGACTTGGCCGGATCGATTCGAATCGCGTGCAACAGCACCATGAAGTGGTCGGACAGGTGTACGGCCTGGCCGAGAGGCCAACGACCTCTCTCGACGTCGACGAACTTCTGGTGGCCATGACCCGGGACAAGAAGGCGACGTCGGGCCTCACCTTCGTGCTCGACTCCGTTCGTGGCCTCGAGGTGGTGCCGGACATCGATCCCGTGATCGTGTCAGCCGTGCTCACCGAGTATCTCGCCTCGTGAGGTAAACGGCGAACACGTTCCGGTCTGGCGGAGGTATTGTCGAATCGTGTCCAGCATCCTGCTTCTTCACGGGCCGAATCTGAACCTTCTCGGTCAACGAGAACCCGCGATCTACGGCTCCCACCCCCTGGCCGACTACGTAAAGGTCGTTCGCGTGCTCGCCGAGGATCGCGGTTGGGTCGTCGAAGATCTTCAGTCCAACCACGAGGGTGATCTGGTCGAGGCCATTCATGCCGCGCGCGGGTGCCACGACGTCATCATCATCAACGCCGGTGCTCTGACTCATTATTCGTGGTCGATACACGATGCCCTCGCAGCGTTCGAGGGCCCGGTGATCGAGGTCCACATTTCGAACCCCCATGCCCGCGAGTCGTTTCGACGAGTCAGTGTCGTCGAACCCCAGGCCACGTGCACGATCGCCGGTTTGGGGCTACGGGGTTACGAGATCGCGACCCGGGTCGCCACGACTCGGTCATCCCAGCGATGACGACGTCGGGCGAACGGTGTCAGCTGGCGTTCTCGTTGGCGGGGACGGAGCATGAAGTCCTGCTCCTGTCGAACATACAGGACGTCCGATGGTGTTCCGGCTTCACCGGATCAAACGGCTGGCTCGTGATTTCGCGTGATTCCACCACCTTGCTCACCGACGGTCGGTACACGGAACAAGCTCGAAGCCAGGTGCCGGACCACGTGGATGTCCTCGAATGTCGTTCGGCCGAGGTCATGGCCGAGACACTCGGAAGGGTCGCACCGTCGGGAACGATCGCCGTTCAGGAAGGCGACCTGACGGTTTCCGCCTGGCGACGTATCGCCACCACGGTCGGGCGACGACTCGCCTCGGCCTCGGCCGAACTCGCGAACCTACGGCGGGCAAAAACCGCCGACGAGATGGCGTCCATTCGTCGGGCCGCGCGGATCGCCGACGATGCTTTGGCCTCGTGCGTCGATATGTTCCGGCCGGGAGTGAGCGAGCGCGCGGTCCGCGACGTTCTCGAGGCGCGTATGCGCGATCTTGGTGCCGATGGTCCTTCCTACGACACCATCGTCGCGAGTGGGCCGATCAATTCGGCGCGCCCCCATCATCGTCCCAACGAACGAGTCTTTCAGTCGGGAGATTCCGTCGTGATCGACGTCGGTGCGTTGGTCGACGGCTATCACTCGGACATGACGCGAACCTTTTTCGTGGGCGATCCGAGCGCCGAGATGCTCGACTGGTACGGCACGCTTCACGAAGCTCAGTCGACGGCGGTCGACCTGGTCGAGCCCGGTCGCCCGGTCCGTGAGATCGACGCGGCCTGTCGCGCCGTTCTCGCCCGAGACGGTCTCGAAGAATGGTTCATTCACGGCCTCGGTCACGGCGTCGGGTTGTTGATTCACGAGAATCCCTTCGTCAACGGAACATCCCAAGCGGTTTTGCGTCCCGGGGATGTCGTGACCATCGAACCGGGGCTCTATCGTGGGGGCTTCGGAGGGATGCGAATCGAGGACCTGATCCTCGTGACGGACTCATCCCGCGAGAATCTGACCAGCTCCCCGAAGGATCCCACATGCCCGCGATAACCACCAACGATCTGAAGAACGGAATCACTCTCGAACTCGACAACGGCCTGTTCCAGGTGGTCGAGTTCCAGCACGTGAAGCCGGGCAAAGGCGGAGCATTCGTGCGCACGAAATTGCGCAACCTGCGTACCGGCAACGTCTTCGACAAGACCTTCAACGCCGGCATTCGCGTGGAGCAGGCGATCCTCGAGAAGAAGGACATGCAATTCCTGTACCGAGACGGCGACGATTACATCTTCATGGACACCGCCAGCTACGACCAGATGTCCGTGGCTCCGGTCGCCCTCGGTGACGCCACCGACTACCTGATCGAGTCGATGGTGGCCATCATCGCGATCCACAACGGTGAGATCGTGTCAGTGGAGATTCCCGCCGCGGTGGAGTTGCTCATCGCCAACACCGAACCGGGCATCCAAGGTGATCGCGTCTCCGGGGCACGCAAGCCCGCCGAACTGGAAACCGGCAAGGTCATCCAGGTGCCGCTCTTCGTGAACATCGGAGACAAGGTCAAGGTCGACACCCGCTCCGGCGATTACATCACGCGCGTCTGAGATGTCGAAGCGTCCGGGGGTCGAAGATCCGCGCTCCGTGGCCCGAGAATCGGCGTTGACGTTGTTGTACGAGGCCGAGTCGAAGGGCATCACCCCCCGATCCGTCCTCGACGCCCAGGTGATCACCGTGGAGGACGTGGTTCGAATGCTCGTGCTGGGCGTGATGGACCATCGAAACGCGATCGACGGATTGATCTCCGCCCACTCGACCGGATGGACCATCGAGCGTATGCCCGCCTTGGATCGGAACATCCTGCGGGTGGCGACCTTCGAGTTGATGCAGCGCGCCGACGTCCCCACGGCGGTGATCCTGGACGAGGCGGTGGAGTTGGCCAAACGGTTCAGCACGGATGATTCCGGACGTTTCGTGAACGGCGTCCTGTCGGCCATCGCCGGCGAGGTCCGTTGACGTCGGAATTCGCGGGCGGTCAGTGCAGGGATTCGGGCCACGGGCCGTTACCCCGGGCCGCGTCGGCGATCGTGGCCAACGTGAATCCCTCGAGGTGTTGACGCATGTGGTCGCCGGCCTGTTTCCAGATCGCCAACAGCACGCATTGGCCCTCGTGGTCGCACGAACCATCCTGATGGGGCTCGCCGAAATCACCCAACGTGATCGGACCGTCGACGGCGGAGATGATCTCGTTGAGTCGAATCTCGCTCGGATGACGGGCCAACGTGTATCCGCCGCCCACCCCGCGTTTGGAACGCACGAGCCCCGCTCCCTTCAGGGCCAGCAGGATCTGTTCGAGATAGGGCTGGGGGAGACCGGTCCGCTCGGCGATGTCGCGTACGGACGTCGGGCCCTGGTCGTCGGCGTGGAGCGACAGGGACAAGAGCGCACGACAGGCATAGTCACCCCGGGTCGACACTCGCACAGCGATCATCGTAGAAGGTCGATGAGCGGGCGGAGTGCACCGGTGGTCGAACCATCGGCGAAGATGTGTCCGTGACACCGTCGCCCATTCTCCCGGACTACGCGGGTGCGAACATCTCCGGGATCGTCCCGGGTTGCCTTCTCGCCAGTCCGGGGCGGCGTCCGGACTGGTTTCCCGAGCCTCTACGAGCGGCCGATGCCATCGTTCTGCTTCTCGTCGACGGTCTCGGCTGGAATCAACTGATCTCCCGAGCCCATCGGGCACCCTTCCTGAGTTCTTTGGTCGGCGGCCCGATCACCACCGTGGGACCGTCGACAACGGCAAGTGCCCTCACCAGTTTGGCCACCGGAGCGACACCGATCGAACACGGGATCGTCGGGTACCGAATGGACATGGGTGACGGCGTCATGAACAGCCTTCGCTGGACGGTGGACGACCGAGACGTACGCAAAGTGTTCGAACCCTCGACCGTCCAGCCGATTCCTCCATTCGCGGGCATCGCCGTACCGATCGTCAGTCGCGCCGACCTGGAGGCGACGCCGTTCACCTTCGCCCACCTCCGGGGATCACGTCCCCGAGGATGGCGGTCGGCCAGTTCGATCGTGACGCAATGTTCTCGGCTCGTGCGTGAAGAAGGCGAGACGTTCGTATATGCGTACTACGACGGTCTCGACAAGATCGCCCACGAGTGCGGATTGGGGGATCACTACGAGGACGAACTCTCCTTCGTCGACTGGCTCGTTCGCTCGTTGCACGACGCCCTACCTGCGGGTACCACCTTGGCCATCACCGCCGACCACGGGCAGGTGCACGTGGGGGACAACATCATCGAGTTGCCGCTCCGTGTGTTGTCGCACGTCCACCACCAGTCGGGAGAAGGGCGTTTCCGCTGGTTGCACGCCAAACGTGGTCACGAAGCGGAACTCGATCGGATCTGTCGTGACCTCTACTCCGACGTCGCGTGGGTCGCCAGCAAGGAGCAGGTCGTGGACGAACGTTGGCTCGGTCCCGCGCCCGGCGGGCGAGGCCAGGATGCCGCCATCAGACGCCTCGGCAGCGTCGCCTTAGTGCCGTATGCTCCGACGACATTCCACGATCCGCTGGACTCGGGGCCGTTTCGACTGCTCGGGCGACACGGATCACTGACCGAGGACGAGATGCTGGTTCCCCTGCTGGCCGTCACTCGTCCATAATCGTCTCATGAGCGATCAACCCATTCATTCACCCGATGAGATCCTGACCTCGTCGCCGGAATCGGACTCCCATGAAGGTCCACCGAACGGGAGTATCACCGAACCGGGCAAGGTGATGCGCATCGGTTCGATGATCAAACAACTTTTGGAGGAGGCGCGCACGGTCGTCCTCGACGAACCGAGTCGTGAGCGCTTGGCCGAGATCTATGAGCGATCCATCGTCGAGCTGGCCGAGGCCCTGTCTCCCGATCTGCAACAAGAACTGCGACTCCTGGCTCTTCCGTTCTCCGACGACGCTCCGACGGACGCCGAATTGCGAATTGCCCATGCGCAATTGGTGGGCTGGCTCGAAGGACTGTTCCACGGCATACAGGCAACCCTTTTCGCCCAACAGATCGCGGCCCGACAGCAGTTCGACGAGATGCGCCGTCTGGGGCAACCCGACCAGTTCCAAGATGGATCCGCAACCTCGGACGAGCGCCCGGGAACCTACCTCTAGGCGGCTGATACTGTCGAATCACACCCGTGTGATTCGGGCCGATCCGTCGGCCCGCTCATGCGGACAGCCAACCGGTCATCTCGACGACCACAGATCGACAAGGAGGTATGACATGGCGGACTCGTTCGCGCATCTTCACGTGCATACCGAATACTCGATGCTCGACGGGGCTGCCAAGCTCGACGAGCTGGTCGCCAAAGCGGTTTCGGACGGGCAGACCGCGCTCGGAATGACCGATCACGGCAACATGTACGGCGTTCTGGATTTCTACAAGGAATGTCGGTCACAGGGTGTCAAGCCGGTCATCGGCACCGAGGCTTATCTGGCCTACGAGACCCGATTCGAGCGCCCCACGCGACGGGGCTTGATGGACGACTCGGGTGGAGAGACCGAGGGTGGCAAGAAGTTGTACTACCACCTGACATTGCTGGCCGAGACCAACACCGGCTACAAGAATCTCATCAAGTTGTCGAGCCTCGCGTTCCTCGAGGGCTATTACTACCAGCCCCGCATGGACTGGGAACTCTTGGAACGTCATCATGACGGACTGATCGCCACCACGGGTTGCCTCGGTGGACACGTGCTCCAATCTCTCCTGCGCGACGACTACAACGACGCACTGGCCAAAGCGGCACGACTCCAGGAGATCTTCGGCAAGGACAACCTCTTCGTGGAGCTGCAGGACCACGGGATCCCGTCCCAAAAGCGCACCAACCCCATGCTTCTGCGCATCGCCCAGGATCTTGGCGCCCCACTGCTGGCGACCAATGACTCGCATTACACCCACCGTCACGACGCCGACAGCCACGACGCTCTGCTCTGCGTGCAGACCAACTCGTTCAAGAACGACCCGAAGCGATTCCGCTTCGATGGCACCGAGCACTATCTGAAGACCGCCCAGGAAATGCGCCACGTGTTCAGCGAGTTGCCGGAAGCGTGCGACAACACTTTGTGGATCGCCGAACGAGCCGACGTCACGATCGAGTTCGGCAAGCCCCAACTGCCAAGTTTCCCGGTGCCCGACGGCTACGCCGATGACGCCGCGTATCTCGACCATCTCGTCCGGGAGGGAGCGCGGCGTCGCTGGGGTGACAACCTCGATCCCACCATCGTCGAGCGACTGGCGTACGAGTCCAAAGTCATCGGCGACATGGGTTTCGCGTCGTATTTCCTGATCGTGTGGGACCTCATTCGCTACGCCCGAAGCCGAAACATCCGGGTCGGACCCGGTCGGGGATCGGCCGCGGGGTGTGCGGTCGCGTATTCCCTCGGCATCACCGAGATCGACCCCATTCGATACGACCTGCTCTTCGAACGTTTCCTGAACCCGAGTCGGATTTCCATGCCCGACATCGACATGGATTTCGACTCTCGGTACCGAGACGAGATGATCCGTTACGCGACCGAGACCTACGGACGCGAACACGTGGCCCAGATCATCACCTTCAGCACGATCAAGGCCCGGAATGCCGTGCGAGACGCGGCTCGCGTGTTGGGTCACCCCTATTCGGTGGGAGACCGATTGGCCAAGGCGATGCCACCGGTCGTGATGGGGCGCGACACTCCGTTGCGGTTCTGTCTCGAGAAGCACCCCAAACACGAGAGCGGGTACAAGGCGGCCCAGGAACTACGCGACCTCTACGAGAGTGACGAGGACCTGCGGCACGTGATCGACGTCGCCAAGGGCTTGGAGGGTCTGCGCCGATCCACCGGTATCCACGCGGCGGCCGTGGTGATCTCGAAGGAGGCGCTCACGGAGTACCTTCCGGTGCAACGCAAACCCGAAGCCGGAAAGCCCCTCGAGGAGGCCCCGGTCACGACCCAGTACGAAATGCACGGTGTCGAAGACCTCGGTCTGCTCAAGATGGATTTTCTCGGACTGCGAAATCTCGACGTCATCACCGACACGATGACGTTGATTCGCTCGAGTGAGCCGGACTTCGACATCGATCGCGTCCCCCTCGACGATGCGACCACCTTCGAGCTCCTGGCCCGAGGCGACACGACCGGCGTCTTCCAACTCGAGTCTCCGCCGATGCAACAACTGCTGCGCGCCATGAACCCGTCCACGTTCGAGGACGTGTCGGCCGTCATCGCTTTGTATCGACCGGGCCCGATGGGTGTCAACATGCACTACGACTTCGCCGATCGAAAGAACGGGCGCAAGCCGGTCGAGTATTTTCACCCGGACGCACGGGAAGTCCTGGGTGACACCTACGGCCTCATGATCTATCAAGAGAGCGTGATGCGCGTGGCGCAACGCTTCGCCGGGTACTCGCTCGCGGAGGCGGACAACTTGCGCAAGGCATGCGGTAAGAAGGTTCGCGAACTCATGGAGAAAGAGCGCTCCAAGTTCGAGCAAGGTTGCGAGGACGCGGGTTACGGACGGGCGCTGGGTGAACAGTTGTTCGACATCATCGAGAACTTCGCCGATTACGCGTTCAACAAGAGTCACTCGTTCGGCTACGGATACATCTGCTACCAAACCGCCTTCTTGAAGGCCAATTATCCGGTTCAGTACTTCGCGGCCTTGCTCACGAGCGTCAAAGCGAATCTGGAAAAGGCGGCGGGTTATCTCGTGGACGCACGGGCGCGGGGGATCACCGTCAAACAGCCCGACATCAACGTCTCGGAGGTGGACTTCATCTCGGATCCCGAGAGTCGGTTGATCCACTTCGGATTGAGCGCCATCAAGGGGGTCGGCTCCGCCGTGTGCGAGAAGATCGTGGCCCATCGCAAGGTTCACGGAACCTTTTCGTCGTTCCACGATTTCTGCATGTCCGTCCCTACCGAATGCCTCAACAAGAAGGGCATCGAATCTTTCATCAAGGCCGGAGCATTCGACTCGATGGGACACACACGACAGGGCCTGACGTTGGTCTTCGAGCAGATCATCGACGACAGTGTCGGGCGTCGCGCCGAGATGGATCAAGGGGTCATGAGCCTGTTCGACTCGGTCGAGACCGGCTCGACCCAGGGTGCATTCGATCTCGACATACCTATTCCGGACACCGAATTCGATCAATCGTCGAGGCTGAAATTCGAGAAGGAGTTGCTCGGTCTGTACATCAGCGATCACCCCTTGTACGGCCACGAAGGGACCCTGCGTCGCTACGCCACCACCGTGACCTCCCTCCTCGAGGATGCCGAGTCGGGCACCATCGCCACCATCGCGGGAATCATCACGAAGGTCGAACGCAAGGTCACCAAGAAAGGCGACCCCATGGCGATTCTGCAGGTCGAGGACCTCCATGGCGAGATCGAAGTCACGGTGTTCACTCGCACCTTGCAGCAGCACGGGCACAAGATCGCCGACGAGGCCATCGTCGCCGTCAAAGTACGGGTGAATCGGCAAGCCGGCGATGATCGCATGACCGTCTCGGCGCTGGAGGTGACCCCCTTGGTGCTACAGGCGCGCGCCCCCGAATTGAGGCTGAACCTGCCCGCCGTGGCCCTCGATGCGGAGACCGTCTCGAGCCTGAAGGAGATTCTGTCGGCGTATCCGGGCGAGGCCCAGGTGTACATCCATCTCGGTGGGTCGAGGGTGCTTCGGTTGGGCTCGGAATTCGCCGTCGATGTCGATCGTGCGATTCCACCGTTGAGGGTGGCCTTCGGGGTGGGCGTGATTCGCTGACCCGTCGTTTCGCTCCCCGAGGAGAGGAAGTGGCAGAATAGGGGAGTCGGAGGAACGTCCTTCGAGGTGGGGAGTACGGGTTCGGATGTCGGTGGAGGTCGAGACGCGGGATTGTGCGGCCCTCTCCGAGGCCGAAATCGAGGATATGGCGGCCATGGGTGGCGCTTTCGACCTCGGCCGTCTGAACGCGGCCAAAGAGGATTGGGTCCTCTGCACCACGGCCACCGAGTCCGGGAAACTCCACGGTTTCACGTTCTCGACGCTCGAGCGCATCGGAGGCACGCCCTGCGTCCTGATCGGGCTCTTGAGCGTGAAGCGGACGGGGAAGCGAGACGCCGTCCTGAAAGGTTTGATGTCCGAAGCGTTCCACCGCGCCCTCATGGCGTTCCCCGACGAGGACGTGGTCGTCGGTAGCCGTTTCGTGGCGGCCGACGGATTGGACGCCTTCAAGCAGTTGAGCGAGTTGATCCCCCGACCGGGTCATCGTGCGGTGGGCGAGGAGCGAGCCTGGGGCCG
>SYCH01000009.1 GCA_005787025.1 Actinomycetota bacterium
CCCGAACGAAGCCACGCCTGGATCGTGGCGTTCGCCCCCGCCGAGGCTCCGCGCTACGCGATCGTCGTCATGTTGAAGGGCACGACCACCGAGATCAGCGAGGGAACCGGTGGCACGCTGGCTGGACCCATCGCCAGTCGCGTGCTCGACGCGGCACTGGGTCGGTGAACCGACCGAGTGCGACCCTCCGACCCCACTGAGCAGGGGCGACTCGGCCCTTTGCACCCTCGTCGGTAGCCTTGCGCTACCTATGTCCGAGGCCGGCCCCACCACTTTGAGCGACCGTTACGAACTGCAACAGCGGATCGGACGTGGTGGGATGGCCGACGTCTACATGGCCCGTGACCTGCTCCTCGACCGACTGGTCGCGATCAAGGTCCTGTTCCCCGAGTACGCCACCGACCCCGCCTTCGTCGAGCGTTTCCGCCGCGAGGCCCAAGCGGCGGCCAACCTCACCCATCCCAACATCGTCGGCGTCTACGACTGGGGTCGCAGCAACAACACGTATTTCATCGCCATGGAATACGTCCCCGGGCGCACCTTGGCCGACGCCATGCGCGACACCGGTGTCGTCAGCGCCGACAAAGCGGCCGAACTGGGCATCGAGATCGCCGGGGGACTCGCGTTCGCCCATCGCAACAACGTGATCCATCGCGACATCAAGCCCGGCAACATCCTGCTCGGGAACAACGGAACCTTGAAAGTGGCCGACTTCGGAATCGCCCGGGCCCTGGGCAGTGCGGCCGACAGCTCGCTCACCCAAGTGGGCGCCGTCATGGGGACCGCCGCCTATCTCTCGCCCGAACAAGCCCAAGGTGGTCAACCCGACCCGCGCAGCGACCTGTATTCACTCGGAATCGTTTTGTACGAGTTGGTCGCGGGCCACGTTCCCTTCCTCGGTGACACACCGCTGGCCATCGCCTACAAGCAGGTCCACGAACAGCCCCGGCCTCTCCACGAGATCCGGGGTGACGTGCCCCGCGCCTTCGAGGCGATCGTGGCCCGATTGCTCGCCAAGGATCCGAGCCGCCGTTATCCCAACGCTCAAGCGGTCCGCGACGACTTGCGTCGGTTCCGCGAGGGTTCGCCGGTGCAGGCATTGGTGGCGCTCATCAACCGTCGCGATGGCGACCCCACGCCACCGGCCATCGACGCGCCCACCATGGTCATCACCGAAGGTCCGCTCATCGGCCCCGGTGACGGGGTGGACCCCCTGCCACCCGTCACGACGACCTCCACGGGTGCCCCGGATGCCGCAACGACGATGCCGTTGCCGCGCACGATCATCGTGGCCAATCCCGAATTGGCGCCGGGATACACGCCCGGGGTCTCCACCGTGCCGCCCGCCGATCTGCAACGGCGGCGTCGCAACATCGTGATCGCCGCGGTGTCGGCGGCGATGGTTCTGGTGATCGCGGCCGTCATCGCCGTCATCGCCTTGTCGGGGGGCGGACCAACGAGCACGACGTTCGCCATCCAAAGCGTCACCGGCCTGACGCTCGAAGAAGCCGTCACCACTCTGGAAGATGCCGGCCTCGACGTGATCCCGGTGGCCGAAGAAACCTCGAGCGTCGATGCGAACGTGGTCTGGAAGCAGATTCCGGCGCCGGGTGAACAGGTGAGCGAGGGCGACACCGTTCAGGTCATCTACAACCCGTCGAACGATCCGATTCCGGTGCCCGATCTGGCCGGACTCACCGTCGAACAGGCACGACTCGCGCTCCTCGACCTGGGGCTCACCATCGGCACCATCACGATGCAGAACGACCCCACCGTTCCCGAGAACACCATCATCGCCACCGCACCCGCGGAGGGAGAGCAGGTGTTGGGTGGCGCGACGATCGATCTGATCGTCAGCCAAGGAAGTGGGATCGTGCAGATCCCCAATGTTCAGGGACAAACCAGTGATGCCGCGCGGTCGGTGTTGGAAGGTGAGCCGTTCGACTTCATCGTCTCGATCGTGCCCGAGGCCAGCGACACCGTCGAATCCGGTCGGGTCACCCGAACGAGCCCGAACATCTCCAGTCAGACGACCAAGGGCTCCGCCATCACGCTGTACGTCTCGACCGGTCAGGCCACCGTTGCGGTACCGCCAGTCACCGGTATCACCGAAGCCGAAGCGCGATCGGCACTCCGTGGATTCGTCATCCGCGTCGAGTACATCGACGTTCCCACGGGCAGCACCAACGACGGATTGGTGATCGCTCAGGACCCGAGTGCCGGTGTGCAGATCGCCCCCGGGGGACGCATCCTGCTGAAGGTCGGCAAGGCGGCCACGACCACCACGACCACCACCCCGGCTTCCACCACGACCAGTCCGTCGACGACGACACCCTGACCTCGCGACCGTTCAGCGAACGCAACTGCTCAGGAAGTTACGCAGCATCGCGTGTCCCGATCCGGTGAGGATGCTCTCGGGATGGAACTGCACTCCCTCGGCCGGCAGCGAGCGGTGGCGGACGCCCATCAGAATGCCGTCCGCGGTCTGTGCGGTGGCTTCCAGGCATTCGGGCAGTGTGGCCGGGTCGATCACGAGTGAGTGATAGCGAGTGGCGGTGACCGGGTTCTCGACGCCGACGAACACACCGACATCGTGATGACGCACCACGCTGGTCTTGCCGTGCATCAAGTGGGGGGCGCGCACCACCCGACCACCGAAGACGTGGCCGATGGCCTGATGTCCGAGACACACGCCAAAGACAGGGGTTCCCCGTTCGGCGAAGGGAATGATGACGTCACAGATGATGCCGGCGTCCTCGGGTCGACCCGGCCCCGGGGAGAGCAAGACCCCGTCGACTTTCAGGCTCAACGCCTGCTCGACCGTCAGATCGTCGTTCCGATGGACCACCGGTTC
>SYCH01000118.1 GCA_005787025.1 Actinomycetota bacterium
CGAGTTCGTGCAACAGAGTGGTCATCAGGCGGGCGCCGGTGGCGCCGAGTGGATGACCGAGAGCGATCGCCCCACCGTTCACGTTCACCTTGGCGCGGTCGAATCCGGTCTCGCGCATCCAGGCCATCACGACCGGGGCGAACGCCTCGTTGATCTCCACCAAGTCGATGTCGTCGATGGACATGCCGGTCTTGGCCAACGCGCGCTTGGTGGCCGGGATCGGTGCCGACAACATCATGATCGGGTCGTCGGCCAGCACGCCCATGTGATGAATGCGCGCGCGGGGCTTCAGGCCGTGGGTCTTCACGGCCGCTTCGTTGGCGATCAACAAGGCCGCCGAGCCGTCGGAGATCTGACTGGCGCAGGCCGCGGTGAGACGACCATCGGGGGTGAGCGTGGGCAACGAACGGATCTTGTCCCAGTTCGGCTCGCGCGGACCTTCGTCGTGCTGCACACCGTTCAAGGGTTCGATCTCGGCCTCGAAACGACCCTCGGCGCGGGCCTTGATGGCGCGCAGGTGCGACTCGACCGCGAACTCCTCCATCTCCTCGCGCGACAGGTTCCACTTCGCGACCATCATCTCGGCCCCGACGAACTGACTGACCTCACCAGTGCCGTAACGCGTGGTCCAACCCGGTGAGCCGGTGAAGGGATCCTCGAAACCGAGAGCCTGACCGGCGGTCATGGCCGACGAGATCGGGATCATGCTCATGTTCTGCACGCCACCGGCCACGACCAGATCCATGGTTCCACTCATGACGGCTTGCGCGGCGAAATGCACCGACTGCTGCGCCGAGCCGCACTGACGATCGATGGTGGTGCCGGGCACGTGCTCGGGCAGACCAGCGGTCAGCCAACACGTGCGAGCGATGCACCCGGCCTGCGGGCCGACCGAGTCCACGTTGCCGAACACAACGTCGTCGACGGCGTTGGGGTCGACGCCGGTGCGATCCATCAAGGCCTTGATGCTGTGCGCGCCGAGATCGGCCGGGTGAACGGTGGACAGTCCGCCACCGCGACGGCCGACCGGGGTGCGGACGGCATCGACGATGTACGCGACGGGAGTGTTGGAAGACATGAGTGAACCCTATCCGTGAGTGATTTTCAGACCGAGACGATGACCGAGGAACCGTTGCCGAACAAACCCTGGTTGGCGGTGATGCCAGCCTTGGCGCCCTCCACCTGACGACCTTGGGCCTGTCCGCGCAATTGCCACGTGAGTTCGCACACCTGGGCGATGGCCTGGGCGGGGATGGCCTCGCCGAAGCACGACAAGCCACCACTCGGGTTCACCGGCACGCGACCACCGATGGCGGTGGCACCCGAACGCAGAAGCCCTTCGGCCTCACCGGGGGCGCACAGTCCGAGGTGCTCGTACCAATCCAATTCCAGAGCCGTGGAGAGGTCGTACACCTCGGCCATGTTCATGTCGGAGGGCGACATTCCGGCCTCCTCGTACGCGGCCCAACACAGGGAATCCTTGAAGCCCCGCGCGGGCGGCGAGACGACCGCCGTGGAGTCGGTGGCGAAATCGGGCAACTCGAGAATCGTCTGCGGGTACGTGGGCGTCACGGTGCTGACCGCGCGAATGCGCGGAACGCCGTTCAGCGAACCCAACTTCTTCTCGGCGTAGGCCCGGCTGGTGACGATCATGGCGGCCGCCCCGTCGGAGGTGGCGCAGATGTCGAGTAGTCGCAACGGATCGCTGACGATCGGACTGTTCAACACGTCCTCGATCGCGTTCTCCTTGCGGAATCGCGCGTAGGGGTTGTTCAGACCGTGGCGCGAGTTCTTCACCTTCACCCGAGCGAAATCCTCCGACGTCGCTCCGTACAGATCCATGCGACGACGGGCGAACATGGCGAAGTACACCGGGTTGGTGGCTCCCAGCAGATGGAAGCGCAACCAGTCGGGATCGGTCTTGCGCTCTCCTCCGACCGGGGCGAAGAACCCCTTGGGCGTGGTGTCGGCACCGATCACCATCGCCACGTCACAGAAGCCGGCCAGGATCGAGGCGCGGGCGGCCTGCAAACTGTGAGCGCCGCTGGCACACGCCGCGTAGTTCGACGAGATGCTCGCGCCGTTCCATCCCAGTTTCTGAGCGAACGTCGAACCGGCGATGAAACCGGGGTATCCGTTGCGGATCGTGTCGGCTCCGGCGACGTACTCGACGTCCTTCCATTCGATACCGGCATCCTTCAGTGCCGCGCGGGCGGCGACCATTCCGTACTCGGTGAAATCGCGACCCCACTTGCCCCACGGGTGCATGCCCACGCCGAGCACCACCAGATCGCGATCGCTCATGACCGTCCTCCGATCGACTCGGCGGCGGTGGGTCCCGCCGGTGCCCACACGTAGACCATGAACTCGGTGTCGACACCGTCGACCACCTCGCGATACAGCACGTCGGTCTCCAACTGCATCGGCATGCCCACCTTCAGATCGGCGGCCATGATGCCCTTGGGCACTTGACCGAGCACGATGATGCCTTCTTTTTCCAATTGAACCGCGGCGAGTGCGTAGGGCTCGAAGGGTTCGGCGGCGCGATACGGCGCGGGAGGGGCGTACTGGTTCTCGGTGTAACTCCACACCGTGCCCACGCGAGACAACGGCGTCGACACCAGTTCCTCACTATCGCAATTCGGATTCGGACAGGCACCCGAGCGAGGCGGAAACACGTACGTGCCGCAGACGGCACAACGACATCCGATCAGATGCGGCTCGTGATTGAGGGTGTACCACCCTTCGACGGCGGGGACCCGGGTGACTCCCCCGGCGGCGGAAACTGACACGTCGTCAGATTACTCACGGTGCGGTGGTCGGACTCATTCCACGTTCGGCGAGCACCTCACGAA
>SYCH01000119.1 GCA_005787025.1 Actinomycetota bacterium
CAGGCGGTGGTCTTCAGTACCGACCCCACCGAAGCCCGCGCCATCGCTCGCGGCTTCATGTCGACCTACATGGGTTTGCCCAACTACACGAACAACCTTCGGCGACTCGGCTGGGGTGACGAGGACCTGTCCACTCCCAACGGTCCGTCGGACAAGTTGGTGGACGCCATCGTGGCCTGGGGAACGCTCGACGACATTCACGCGCGCATCAAGTCGCATCTCGACGGCGGGGCCGATCATGTGTGCGTTCAGGTGCTGTCGGCGAATCCGACCGCGGTGACGATGAACGAGTTCCGCGAACTCGCGACCCTCATTCCGGAGTTGTGACGATCGAGCCGTGAGGTTCGGCGTCAGACGTGGCCGGTGATGATGCCGAAAATGAGCGTCGCCAACGTGTCGCGAATGGTCGACTTGCTCGATCCACGCTTGGCCATCTCGGGCTGATACCCGAGCAGACGTTCGCACATGGCCACCACCGCGGCGGCGGTGGTGAACGGATCGAGCGACTTCGGTAGGCGACCGGCCGCCACGCCCTCGCGGATCATGTCCTGCAGAGCGTCCATCAACAGCAAGTTGGCCTCGGTGCGCACCTTTCGGAAGTGGCGGTCGCCTTCCTCGGCCTTGAGGTTGCGTACGCGCAACACGGCATGATGGGTGTCCCAGAACGCCATGTAGGCATCGACGAAATCGCCGGCGCGCCTCAGGCCGTCGGCCTCGGTCCAGCCCGGCTTCAGGTGATCGACCAACGGTTTCTCGTCCTCGGTCGCCTCGCTGGCCAACTCCAGGATGGCCTCATCGACGTCGTTGAAGTAATGGTAGAAGGTGGCCGGTGACGTGCCGATCTCGCGTGAGATGTCGACGACGCGCAAATCGAGAATGCCTTGCTCGGTGAGCAACTTCGTGGTGGCGTCCAACAATTTGCGGCGGGTGGCCTGGGCGCGCGCTCCGATGATGCGCCCGTCGGCGGCGTGGATGTCGTCGCTCATCTCAGGCTCCGTAGACCGGCGCGGGGATGGGGGCCTCGCGCACCAGATCGGCGACGATCGAACCCACTTCGTGGGGTTCCAATCGGGCTCCCTTGTCGAGGACGTGGCCGTGCTGCCAGCCGTCGGCCACCGAGATCTGACCACCGGCGATCTCGAACATGCGTCCGGAGATCTCGCACTGCGACGAACCGAGCCACACCACGAGCGGGCTCACGTTGGCGGGGTCCATGGCGTCGAACCCGGACTCGGGCTTCTTCATCATCTCGGCGAAGGCTTCCTCGGTCATGCGACTGCGCGCCGACGGAGCGATGCCGTTCAACTTGATGTTGTAGCGACCGAGTTCGGCCGCACCGACGATGGTGAACGCGGCGATGCCCGCCTTGGCCGCGGAGTAGTTCGCTTGCGAGACGCTGCCGAACAAGCCGGCACCCGACGAGGTGGTGACCACCCTGGCGTCCACCGGTGTGCCGGCCTTGCTCATGGCACGCCAGTGGTCGATGGCATGGCGCACGGGACAGAACATCCCGCGCAGGTGCACCTTCATGACGGCGTCCCATTCGTCGACCGACATGTTGACGATCATGCGGTCGCGCACGATCCCGGCGTTGCACACCAAAGTGTCGAGACCACCGAAGGTGTCGATGGCCTGACGAATCATCCGTCCGGCACCGTCCCAGTCGCTGACGTCGTCACCGTTGACGATGGCCTCGCCCCCCGCGGCACGGATCTCGGCCACCACGTCGGCTGCCGGCCCCTCGTCGTGGCCCTCGCCGGTGAGGCTGGCTCCGACGTCGTTGACGACGACCTTGGCTCCCTCGGCGGCGAACGCCAAGGCATGGGCTCGGCCGAGGCCTCGTCCGGCACCGGTGATGATGACGACTCGTCCGTCGCAGATTCCCATGGTCTTGATTCCTCTCGTCGAGACGTCAGCAGGTGATGCCACCGTCGAGAACGACGATGGATCCGGTCATGTAGCGGCCCTCGTCGGAGGCGATGTACGCGAAGAGGTTGGCCATCTCGTCGGGCTCGGCCTGCTCCATGGGGGTCATGATCTTGCCCATGAGCTTGTAGTCGGCATCGGCGGGCAGCTTCATGAACGAGGTGACGATGTTGGTGTTGGTGCCACCGGGAGCGATGGCGTTCACCCGAACGCCCTTTCCGCGGTATTCGTAGGCCAGGGCACGTGTGAGGTTCACGACTCCACCCTTGCTCGCACAGTAGGCGGCACTCCAAGGTGCACCCATGAGACCCGAGGTGGACGCGGTGTTCACGATGACACCGTCGACACCGGTGGCCGCGTGCGACTTCAACAGGTGGGGCAACGCGTAGCGCGAGACGTAGAAGGTGCCGTTGAGATTGACCGACACGATGCGGTCGAACCACTCGGGTGTCTCCTCGTGACTGTTGGCGAAGTGACCGATGCCGGCGATGTTGCACACGACGTCGAGACCACCAAGTGCCTTGGCCGCCTTGTCGACGGTCTTTTGCACGGCGGTCGCGTCGGTGACATCGAGGTCGTAGGCGACGACGGTGGCGCCGCTCTTGGTCGCGGCGGACTCGGCGATCTCGGTGGCCACCTCCTTGGCACCACGAAGGTCGGCGATGGCCAGGTGGGCGCCCTCGGCGGCGAAGCGCAGAGCGGTGGCCCGACCGATGCCCGAACCGGCACCGGTGATGAACACCCGCTTGCCCTTCAGGCGCTTGTAGATCGGGGCCGGCTTGAGGACGGGCTTCTTGGCGGCGGACTTCTTCGTGGTGGAAGTCTTGGCGGCGGTCTTCTTCGTGGTGCTCATGATGCTCCTCCGTACGTGGCTCGTAGATCCTTCTTCAGAACTTTCCCGCTGGGATTGCGGGGCAACGCGTCGACGATCTCCAGTTGCTCGGGCACCTTGTGCACCGACAACCGCGCGCCCTTCAGATACGCGACCATTTCATCGACCGACAACGTCGCGTTGGCCTTCAGGACCACGACGGCGCAGGCCCGCTCGCCACTGGCCGCGTCGGGCAAACCGATGACGGCGGCATCGGCCACCGACGGATGAGCGAACAACAAGTCCTCGATCTCCTTGGCCGAGATGTTCTCGCCCTTGCGGATGATGATGTCCTTCAGGCGTCCGGTGATGCTGATGTATCCCTCGGTGTCGATCACGCCGAGATCGCCGGTACGGAACCAACCGTCCTCGTCGAAGGCTTCGGCATCGAGAGCGGAGTCCAGGTATCCCATGCACACCTGGCCGCCCTTCACGCGCAACTCTCCTTCGACGCCGGG
>SYCH01000120.1 GCA_005787025.1 Actinomycetota bacterium
CACACCGGCCTGCAACTGCTGAAGCTCAACGCGTTGCGCAGCATGTCGGCCAAGGGCGTGCCCGGCCCCGAGGCCAGCATCTCCAAGTTGTTCTGGGGAACGTGGCACCGCGACCTGGGCGAATTGATGATGGAGATCATGGGGCCCGCCGGGCTCATCGCCGAGGCCCTCCCCTACGAACTGACGCTCGAGCAGAAATTGTTCCTCTTCACGCGGTCCGACACCATCTACGGTGGCTCCAACGAGATCCAGCGCAACGTGTTGGGCGAGCGCGTCCTCGGACTTCCGCGCTGACTTCGAACACACGCCCAACCAACATCACGGGGGAAACATGTCGACCAAGGAACCCACCTACGTGACCGGACACGGACTGCTCGCGGGAAAGCGGGTGCTCATCACCGCCGCCGCCGGTAGCGGCATCGGTTCGTCCACCGCGCGTCGTTGCCTCGAGGAAGGCGCCCGCGTCGTCATCAGTGACAAGCACGAGCGACGACTCGCCGAGACCGCCGCCGAGTTGGAAGTGGTCGGAATTCCCTGCGACGTCACCGACGAGGCCAGCGTGCAGAACCTGTTCGAGACGACAAAGAACGAACTGGGTGGAATCGACGTCTTGGTCAACAACGCGGGCTTGGGCGGAACGGCCGAACTACACGAGATGACCGACGACCAGTGGTCGGTCGTGCTCGACGTCACCTTGAACGGCACGATGCGTTGCACCCGCGCGGCGCTGAACCTGATGTACGCGCAGGGGTCCGGGGTCATCGTGAACAACGCCAGCGTTCTCGGCTGGCGCGCCCAGGCGGGACAGGCGCACTACGCCGCGGCCAAGGCCGGTGTCATGGCCCTCACGCGATGCGCCGCCATCGAGGCCGGACCCCGTGGTGTGCGCATCAACGCCGTGTCCCCGAGCATCGCCATGCACGCGAACCTGGCCAAGGTCACCAGCGACGAGCTCTTGGCCGAACTGACCCGGCGCGAGGCCTTCGGTCGGTACGCCGAGCCGTGGGAGATCGCCAACGTGATCGTCTTTCTCGCCAGCGACTACAGCAGCTACATGACCGGCGAAACCATCTCGGTCAGCAGCCAGCACCCATGAGCATCGATCTGCACGTCGATGGCGCCGTGGCCGTCATCACCATGAATCGCCCCGAGCGCAAGAACGCCTTCACCCGTGGGCAATACGACGCGCTGGGTTCCACGTTGGCGCGCATCGACGCCGACGACGACCTGCGGGTGGCCGTGCTCACCGGAGCCGGCGCCGCGTTCAGTTCGGGCCAGGACCTGAAAGAGATGGCCGAGTTGGCCACGGCGGTCGCCAGTGGAGACACCAACGTGGGCGGATCGACGGGCGCCGGTGGGTTCACCGTGCTGCTCGACGCTCTCGAGTCGTTCGGCAAGCCGCTCATCGCCGCGGTCAACGGTGTCGCCGTGGGCATCGGCATGACCATGTTGCCTTTCTGCGACATCGTGTTGATGGCGCGATCGGCGCGCATGCGAGTTCCGTTCAGCGAACTCGGAGTGCCGCCCGAGGCGGCCAGCAGTGTGTTGTTCGCCGACCGCGTGGGTTGGCAACGAGCGGCCGAACTGTTGCTCACCTCCCGGTGGATCGACGCCGACGAGGCGGTCTCCATCGGCATGGCCTGGCGCGTCGAGGACGATGAGTCGTTGATGGACGCGACGATGACCTTGGCTCACGAGATCGCCTCGAAATCGGCGTACTCCACCCGCGTGATCAAGCAGTTGATGGTGGCCGGTCGTGGCGATCGAACCCGGGACGCGCGCGCGAGAGAAGAAGCCCTGTTCGCGACCCTGTTCAAGGGCGGGGGCTTCGGCGGCTGAACAGGTCCCGCGATTCCCGCCGGTAGCGTTCCGACCATGTCCGCGAACCTCGAATCCGCGAGCGAACCGTCCACGTCGACCGAACGCATCGTCGACCATGAGCGCGCCGAGCGCGCCGTGCGCGATTTGTTGGAGGCCATCGGCGAGGATCCCACCCGCGAGGGATTGCTGGACACGCCCGGACGCGTCGCACGCATGTGGGCCGAGGTTCTGAGTGGCACCAACAACGATCCCGACCACCATCTCGCCCGCACCTTCGCGATCGAGCACGACGAGATGGTGCTGGTACGCGACATTCCGTTCACCTCGGTGTGCGAGCACCACATGCTCCCGTTCAGCGGCACCACCCACATCGCCTACCTTCCGGGCACGACGGGGCGATTCACCGGCTTGTCCAAATTGGCGCGACTCGTCGAGGGTTATTCGCGTCGACTGCAGGTTCAGGAGCGACTCACCAGCCAGTTGGCCGACGCGATGCAGAGCATGCTCGACCCGGTCGGTGTGCTGGTGGTCGTGGAGGCCGAGCACAGTTGCATGTCGATTCGCGGTGTGCGCAAGCCGGGCACCAAGACCGTCACCACGGCCGTACGTGGCATCTACCGCACCGATTCGGCCGCCCGCGCCGAGGTGATGGCGTTCATCCGAGGGCACTGAGCCCCGTGGGTTTCCCTCATCCCACCATCGACGTGCCCGGTGACTGGCCCCTCGTTCGCGCGGAAGTCGAAAGAGTGGTTCACCGCGACACCCTCAGCGACGAGTTGTCCCGCGGTTTGAACGGCGACGAGTCCGTCGTTCCCGGACACGTGTGCGCCACCACATGGATCCTCAGTCCCGATGCCACCCACACCCTGCTCGTGAAGCACCCGGCGCTGGGGTGGTCGACACCGGGCGGGCACGTGGAGCGAGACGAGTCGACTCGCGAGGCCGCACTGCGCGAATTGGAGGAAGAAACCGGTCTCACCCGATTCGACGTTCGGCCGGTGTCGGACG
>SYCH01000121.1 GCA_005787025.1 Actinomycetota bacterium
AATGGCCACGATCCCGTGGGACAGCACCGCGAGCGCCATGAACACCGCGGACGCCACCCGATGCTTGCCCGTCTGCATTCCACGGGCGAAGTAGCCGAAGGCCAACATGGCGAACGACAACGAGATCGAGAAAGAGAACTCGCCGGCCATCGTGGACGCCACGTTTCCGCCATAGATGGTGTAGCTCTCGTCGAGGAGATACACGAGCCCGATGACGGCGAACACCTCGGGGATGGGGTATGCGAAGCGCGCCAAACGACCAAAGGCCCAACAACAAACGGGAAGAGTGACGATGCCGGCGACGGCGACGATCTTGAACGCGACACCATAGGGAAGAATCACGTTCAACAACACGATGAAAATCGCGGGAATAACCATGTAAAAGCGATACACGGGAAGCCCTGAGTACCAATCCATCGACCAGCCGTTCAAGCGCCACGGAAGGAGGTTGTCGCGCAGGTACGCCGGACCCCACACGTGTGCCCCCATGTCGCCACCGGTGGGAGTGGTGTCCTTGAGCACCATCGACGGTTGGACGACCTTGATGGCCACGATCGTGCTGATTCCGACGAGAGCCACCCGAACCCAGAACGCGATCAGCCGCCGACGTTCCCATCCGAGGAACGGGTTCCATCCCCGCGTCGGGGCCGGGTCATCCGTCAGGATGCTGTCGGTGTCGGGGTCGCCCAGTTCGGGGCCGCCCGGTTCGGGGCCGCTTGGTTCGGGGCCGGCGGGGGCCGCGGGATCGGTCATACGAACCCAATCCTGCCACGACGAGCGCGGAGTTTCCGCACGACTACGACAACGGCTTCAGGCAACCAGCAAGAGCCCCGTGGCATTGAAGGCCACGTGAACCATGATCGACATTCCCAAGCGACCGGTGCGCATGAAACACGCACCGGCGACCATTCCGAACACGAACAGGCCCGGGATCTCCACCGGCTGCAGGTGAATCAACGCGAAGAACAAGGCCGAGAGCACCACGGCCAAAACGTCATTGACGCGCGACTGCAAGGTTTGCTGGATCATGCCGCGATAGATGATCTCCTCGACCAAGGGGGCACCAACCGCCACCACCGCGACCAAAACGACGAGCCAGATTCCGTCGGCACGATCCCAGAGTTCCTGCGCGCGCTCCGAGAGTTCTTCGGGCCGAAAGGCGTCCGCCCACACCCGTTGCAGGGGCCAGTAAACGGCCGGAATCAGCAACACCTGGCCGGCGACACCGATCGGCAGACCGAGCAAATCCACGAGACGAAACGTCAGACGGAAGTCCTCGGCGAATCGACCCGAGCCGAAACGGCGCGACACCAGGACGGCCGCGGCGAGGAAACACACCCACAAGGCGAGCGCGGACAATGCCGTGACATTGGTGGGCCAGGTGTCGGATGGTTCTCCGCCGTGACCCCCGACGCCGACGATGACTCCCTGAATCGGGACGGCCACGACGTAGGCGGCCAACCAGGCCCCGGCGACGACCCCGAGCGTGAAACGTGTGGAGTTCGTTGCCGGATGCGACCGCGTCACGTCGGCTCAGCCGGCGAGACGATGGACGAAGGGCAGCACCTCGGCGCGACGGCGATCATCCAACGACCAGCCGCTCGGGGGTTGAAAACGCTGCCAATGCGTCGAGCAGAACTCGTACATATTGGGTCGACGATCCTCGGCCAGGTGATCGACCCAGATGCTGGAGGTGGCGTAATCGAAGACCACCATCACGTGCGACTCTTCCCGACATCCATTTCTCGTGCACGAACGCATGCTGGCAAAGGTACGGGAAGCACGGGCGTGCGGGGTGGATGGGGCAGCGAATGACACACGTCCGGGGTGGGCTCCGCCAACACCGTCGCCACGGGGTGGTCGTATCATGTTCCCATGAGCGAGCCGTCGTCCCCTCCTCCCCCGCCGCCCCCGTCGCCCGAATCCCCGCGTCGCAATCGTCGCCCGGCGTCGTCGGCGCAAAAGTCAGGCTCGAACAAGCCCGACCCGTCCCCCGACGGCAAGAACGGGCGCCCCGCCATGCCCAAGTGGTCGCCGTGGGTCCTGCTGGGCATCATCCTCCTGCTCATTTTCGGACCCCAGTTGCTCCCCGGACCCAACCGGGAGAAAATCGGTTTCGAGGAGTTCATCACCCAGGTCAACGCCGGAATGGTGGACGAGGTCAAGCTGAACAACACCACGTTGGGCATCACCGGATCGTTCACCGACGGGTCGGAATTTTCCACCACTGCCCCTCCCGGATTCCCCAACGAGAACGATCGCGAGTTGTTGCGCACCAAGGGCGTCGACTTCGTTCCGGACACTCCGCAGTCGAACTGGCTCGTCAGTCTGATCCCGTTGCTGTTGCCCTTCCTGCTCATCATGGGGTTCCTCGTGTGGATGAATCGTCGCGCGTCCGGGCAAATGGGCAACGTGATGTCGATCGGCCGTAGTCGCGCCAAGGCCTACAACGCCGATCGCCCCTCCACCACCTTCGCCGACGTCGCCGGCTACGACGGCGTCAAAACCGAGATCAAGGAAGTGGTCGACTTCTTGCGCATGCCCGAGCGATTCAAGGAGATCGGCGCCCGCGTCCCCAAGGGGATCTTGTTGGTCGGGCCCCCGGGAACCGGCAAGACCTTGTTCGCGCGAGCGGTGGCCGGCGAGGCCGGCGTGGGTTTCTTGTCGGTCACCGGATCGGATTTCATGGAGATGTTCGTCGGCGTGGGTGCCAGTCGCGTGCGCGATCTGTTCCAACAAGCCCGCAAGATGGGTCGCGCCATCATCTTCATCGACGAGATCGATTCGATCGGTCGCAAGCGTGGCGCCGGCCTCGGTGGCGGTCACGACGAACG
>SYCH01000122.1 GCA_005787025.1 Actinomycetota bacterium
CGATCTCGAGTCGGTCCTCGACTTGCAGCACCGCCAAAGGGAGCTGCTCGTCGGACATCACGATGTTCGCGATCTGACGACTCCCATCGCGGTGATCGATCGTGATGATCTCGCCGGATTCGACGGCCGCCCAGGTGGTGACGATGAAGGATCCGTCACCGACGATCATCCCCATGGGGTCGCGCGTTCCGTCACGAACCAGCTCGACCACTTCCACGGATCCATTCGTGAGCTCGATCACGCCTTCGGCGTCGGTTTCGGCGGTGCGAGGTTGCACCATCACCACCAAACCCAACAGCATCAGGCTTCCGGCGACGATGGAGAAGAGCAACAGACCCCGACCGGTTCGTCCGATGTCGGGCCGTTGCTCGACACGCACGGTGTGGGCGGCGAAACCGAGTTCGGACGGATGGCGCCAGACACGTTCGTGCCGTGGTTGGGGCGCCGGAGGCAGGGCGTCGTCCTCGTGCTCGCTCACGAAGAGGTGAGGTTACTGAGCCCATCCGCGCGAGTGTCGTCGGGCGAGCCTGGTGATGGAAGCCAACCGCTACGATTCGAGCGTGATCTCCGAGCGGACGACCGACGAATGGTTCGGCATCGGCGACGAGCCCTTGGCGGTCGGTGCCCTGTACGAATGGGCGGTGCGGCCGGACTGTGGTGCCGTGGTCGTCTTCTCCGGGACGGTGCGTGATCATGCGATCGAGGGCGACGAGGCGCGTGACGGGGTCACCCACCTGGAATACGAGGCCTACGCGTCCGAGGTGATCCCTAGTTTTCGGGAGATCGCGTTTGAGGCCCGCCGTCGCTGGACCGATCTCGGACGTATCGCCCTTCATCACCGAACCGGACGCATCGAGTTGGGTGAGAGTTCGGTCATCGCGGTGGTGTCCGCCGCGCACCGTCCCGAGGCTTTCGCCGCGGCCCGATTCGCGATCGATGCCCTCAAAGCAGGTGCTCCCATCTGGAAGCACGAAACGTGGAACGGTGGAAGCGATTGGGGAACCGGTGCGACTCCGGTGACGGCTCCCGCCGACGTGTCGACCGCGACCGATGGAGTGGTGGCCTGATGGTCACCGTGCTCGTCACCGTTCTGGTGTTGTGTTTGCTGGTGGTGCTGGGCGTGGCGGCCAGTCGTCGCACGCCGGCCAGTGACGACCATGTCGATGACTTCCGTCGACACCTGAATGCGCTCTCACCCGATGCTCGTCGGGCCGCGGTCGATCGGCCCGTGCCGTTAACCGGCATCGACGATGTCGTCGAACGTGACGATCCGGAGGAAACCCATGGCCCGTGACCTCGCGATCGACCTCGGAACGGCCAACACCCTCGTGTACATGAAGGGCCGTGGCATCGTGCTGAACGAGCCGTCGGTGATCGCCCTCAATCGGCAAACGGGCGAGGTGTTGGCCACCGGACACGAGGCCTGGCACATGATCGGCCGAACCCCGGGTTACATCGTGGCGGTGCGCCCGTTGCGTGGTGGTGCCATCACGGACTTCGACGTGACCGAGCGAATGATTCGACTGCTTCTGCAGCGCGTGGGCGTGAGCCGGTTCACCCGCCCCAAGGTGGTCATCTGTGTTCCCTCGGCCATCACCGAGGTGGAGCGCCGCGCCGTTACCGACGCCGCCCGTCGCGCGGGAGCAGCCGACGCGCAATTGATCGAGCAGCCCATGGCCGCGGCCATCGGTGCGCAACTGCCCATCGACGAGCCGGTGGGCAACATGGTGATCGACATCGGTGGTGGCACCAGCGAGACCGCCGTCATCAGCCTCGGCGGAGTCGTCGCTTTGGAAGCAGTGCGCGTGGGAAGTTTCGACATCGACGCGGCCATCCAGAACTACGTGCGTCGCGAACACGGCATCGCCATCGGCGAGCGCACCGCGGAGGAGATCAAGAAGGCCATCGGATCGGCCGCGCCCACCCCCGACGAAGTCGAGGCCGAGGTGAGCGGTCGGGATCTGATGATGGGTCTGCCCAAGACCGTGGTGCTCACTCCGGAGGAGATCCGGTACGCGATCGATGACGTCGTCACCCAGATCGTGCAGTCGGTGGTGCGCTGTCTCGCCAAGGCTCCCGCCGAGTTGGCGCAGGACTTCTTGGTGCGGGGCATGTACTTGGTGGGTGGTGGTGGATTGCTACGCGGATTGGCCGATCGCATTCAGCGCGAGACCCAGGTGCCGGTGTTGATGTCGAACATGCCCCTCGAGGCCGTGGTGCTCGGAGCGGGGCATTGCATCGAGAACTACGATGCGCTGAAGCGCATGTTCATGGGTCAACGCCGCTGACGGGCGCGCGTTTTCGAATCGTCAGGCGGGAACGACCGGAACCACCGGACCATCCTGCGACAACACCCACAGTTCTCCGGAGGCGTCGGCGAGCACGCCGACCGCGCGGGAGACCGTCCCGAGGGTCGTAGTGCCACATGGAACGCGCTCGTCGTCGAAGCACGTGGCGATGACCTCTCCGGTACACCAGTCGGCGTACACGAACCAGGTTCCCGACGCACCGATGCTCTCTCCTCGATACACCGCGCCACCCGAGATGGAACATCGGCCGTCGGTGTGTCGGTATTCGAGCACGGGCCGCACGGGTGAGTAACGGGCGTCGGCGGTGGCTTGGTCGGCGTTGAAAATGGCGTTGCCCTCGAGGTGACTCCAGCCGAAACTGACACCGTCGATCTCCGAGCGGGCGACCACGTTGACCTCCTCGATCTCGCTCTGGCCGACGTCGGTGATCCAGAACTCGTCGGTGCTCTGGTCGAGGAACACCCGCCAGGGGTTGCGCAGTCCGGCGGCCACCACCTCGCCGGCGTTCCAGACACCGTCTTGCTCGGACATCCGGACCACCTTGCCCAATGGATGCGTGGGGTTCAGCGCGAACCGTTCGGGGTCGCCTCCCGCACCGCCGTCGCCGGTGAACACCCAGAGGCTGCCATCGGCCCACACGATCTCGCCGCCGTTGTGGTTGGGGTAGGGCTGTTCGAGGAAATAGATGCGGGTACGAGAGGTCTCGTCGAAGGATCCGTTGGCGCGCACGTAGTACTGGTCGACGTTCGTGTGGCCATCGAGGTCGGTGTAGTTCACGAACGCGCGCGCACCATCGAACGAGAAAGCCAGACCCAACAATCCGCG
>SYCH01000001.1 GCA_005787025.1 Actinomycetota bacterium
CTCGGGTGGCGCGAACGTTTATCCGGCCGAGATCGAGAACGTGATCATGAGCCTGCCCGGCGTCACCGAGACCGCGGTCATCGGCATCCCCTCGCAGAAGTGGGGCGAGTCGCCCTTGGCCATCGTGGTCAGGAAAGATCCCGATCTCACCGATGATGCGGTCTTGAAACACTGCGAGGGCAAGTTGGCCCGCTTCAAGCAACCGGTCGCGGTGCGTTTCATCGACGTGATCCCACGCAACCCGAGCGGTAAGGCCCTGAAGAAGGATTTGCGCGTGCAGTTCAAGGACGTCGTCGGTCCGTGACGTCCACGACGGCCGATGTGGTGATCATCGGCTGTGGCGGAGCCGGATCGGCGGCCGCCGCGGAGTTGGCCCGTCGGGGCCGAACCGTGGTGGGCCTCGACACGTTCGGTCGGGGTCACGACCGGGGCAGTTCGCACGGGACGGAGCGAATCGTCAGGGCGGCCTACACCGACGAGATGTACTCGTTGATGGCGCTCGAATCCTTCGACGGTTGGCGCGACCTCGAACGAGAGACCGACACCCGACTGCTCTCGATGGTGGGCAGCATCGACACCGGGTTCGCGGGGGAACTGGCCGACATCTCCACCAACCTGACGACGTGCGGTCTGCCCCACGAATTGATGGACGCGGCCGAAGCCGAGCGACGATTCCCCTTCTTCCGGTTCGAGCATCCGGTGCTGTGGCAGCCCAATTCGGGCACGGTGCACGCCGATGGCGCCGTGGCGGCGTTCCAGCGCGTGGCCCGAGCGAACGGTGCCGATCTGCGCTTCGACGACCCGGTGGTCGTCATCGACGTTCGTGCCGGGGGAGTTCGGGTCACGTCGGCGTCGGGGGTGGTCGAGGCGGGTTCGGTGATCGTGACCGCGGGGGCCTGGGCGGACCGGTTGCTTGACGGAATTCTGGCGTTGCCGGAATTGATCGTCACCGACGAACAGGTTTTCTTCTTCCGTCCCCGTGCCGAATATCCGTGGCCCACGTTCATCACCCGCACGGTGCCCGAGTTGTACGGGCTGCCCACTCCCGGGGGCCTCATGAAAGCGGGGGAGCACTACACCGGTCCGCGGGTGGACCCCGACGTCCGCGAGGCCCCCAACGTCGAGGCCGCCGATCGCGTGTCATCGTGGATCGCCGCCAACGTTCCCGGGCTCGAACCCACCCCGGTGGACGCCACGACGTGTCTGTACGCCTCGTTCCCCGACGAGGATTTCATCATCGATCGCGTCGGTTCGTTGGTGGTCGGTCTGGGTCTGGGTGGCCACGGCTTCAAGTTCCTGCCCGAGATCGGTCGGCGCCTCGCTGATCTGGCCGACGGTGAGGGGTGGAGAGGCAACCCCTTCACCATCGACCGAGCGCCTCGTCACGTGGGGCCTTCGGGTCACAAGTGACTCGCACCAGCGACTAGAACCAAGTCATGCAGATCGACCTCGTCTCGCCGGAGACCTTCGCACGTTCGGGCCATCCGTGGGATCAGTACGCCTGGTTGCGGGTGAACGCACCGGTCTACTGGCATCCCGAGACCGACGGTCCGGGCTTCTGGGCCATCACCAAGTACGACGACGTTCGCTCGATCAGTCGCACACCCAAGACCTTCAGTTCCTTCGAGAAGGGCGTGATGCTGCCCGACTCCGACGAGATGGGATTGATGGCGCAACGGCTGATGATGCTGTCGATGGACCCGCCCCAGCACGACCGTTTCAAGTTGCTCGTCAGTCGCGGGTTCACCCCGAAGAACGCACCGTTACTACGTCCGCGCATCGAGGAGTTGGCCCGCGAGATCGTGGAGTCGGCGTTGGCCAAGCAGTCGTGCGACTTCGTCAGCGAGATCGCCGGTCGGCTGCCCTCGGGCCTCATCGCCGAGTTGATGGGGATGCCCCGTGAAGACGGTGAGCGGTTGTACGACCTCACCGAGATCATGCACACCAACGACGATGCGGTGGCGCCGCCCCACGTGAAGGTGGCCGCCATGGGTGAGATGCTCGGGTACGCCCAAACGGTGGCTGATCGCAAACGCTCCGAACCCGGTGATGATCTGGCCACGTTGCTGGTGAACGCCGAGGTCGATGGTGATCGGTTGACCGATGGTGAGTTCCAATGGTTCTTCTTGTTGCTGGTGAACGCCGGTGGTGACACCACGAGGAACCTGTTGGCCGCCGGTCTGCAGTTGTTGTTCGATCATCCGGATCAGCGCGAGCGACTCCTGGCGAATCCCGATGCCTTGTTGGGCACGGCCATCGAGGAGATGCTGCGGTACGCGAGCCCCGTGTCGCACTTCAAGCGTACCGTCATGCACGACACCGAGATCCGTGGTCAGAAGATGAGGGCCGGTGAGCGCGTGGTGTTGTTCTACGGATCGGCGAACCGCGACGAGGACGTCTTCGACCGCCCCGACGAGTTCGACATCGGCCGGGACCCCAACCCGCACGTGGCCTTCGGTGCCGGCGGACCGCATCTGTGTCTGGGCATGCACGTGGCACGGGTGGAACTGTCGGTGATGTTCCGCGAATTGCTCGCGCGGATGCCGCACATCGAGCCGAACGGACCCATCGAGCGCATGCATTCCAGTTTCATCGCCGGCATCCATTCGATGCCGGTGCGCTACTGAGTTCCCCGCTACGAGTTCGGGGTCTCCTCGGCGGGGAAGGTGTAGGTCACGTCGCTGAATCGATCGCGGGCGAACAGGTAGAGCAGACGCAACGGCTCGTCGCCGGTGTTGTGGGCGAAGTGTTCGAGACCCTCGGGAATCCAGACGGCCGTCCCCGGGCGCACCGCCGTGGCGACGCCCTCGACGACGACGTGACCCGATCCCGCCAGGATCACGTACACCTCGGTGGCGTCGTGACGATGTCCGCGCGGGGGTGGAGTGGCGCCGACCGGGATCTCGGCCACCCCCACCACCATCTCGTCGGTGGGGGTGACATCTCCGCCGAACAGTTCCCACCAGCGCACCGCGCCGCGCGTCGGGCTGGTCCACTCCTCGGTCGGGCATTCGTCGACGTGGCGAAAGACGGCGGAGCGGGCGTCGGACATGCCCGAACGGTACCGGCACGAATGGGTGCGGGCCGTGCCCTCGGTGGCAGAATCAGGTCATGAGCACCGCCACCGAAGAAGCATTGTCCCCGGTCGAGGCCGACGAGTTCCGCGCCAAGGTCCACGCGTTCCTGAAGGAGAACGCCGTGGGTATCGACGGGGCCGGTCGCGGGACCACCAGCATCCAGGCGGGCCGGGAATTCCAGGCGAAATTGGCGGCCGCCGGTCTGGCCGGAATCGTCTACCCGAAGGAACTCGGCGGTGCCGGACTCTCCCGGGTCCACGAGCGCATCTATCGCGAGGAGTACGCCAAGTTCCCCGACATGACTTACGAGTTGGTCATCAGCCACGGTATGTGCCTGCCGGTGTTGAACCAATTCGGCACCGAGGAGCAGAAGAAGCAGTTCATGCCCGACAACATCGCGGCGCGCACCATGTGGTGTCAGATGTTCTCCGAGCCCGGTGCCGGTTCCGACGTGGCCAGCCTGCAGACCAAGGCCGAGCTCGACGGTGACGAGTGGGTCATCAACGGCCAGAAGGTGTGGACCACCCTGGCCCACGTGTGCGACTACGGCGTCATCATCGCGCGCACCAATCCCGAGGCTCCCAAGCACGCCGGCATCTCGATGTTCATCGTCGACATGAGGGCTCCCGGGGTCGAGATCCGACCCATTCACCAGATCGACGGTGGTAGCCACTTCAACGAGATCTTCCTCACCGACGTGCGCATCCCGAAGTCGTGGTTGCTCGGCGAGTTGAACAACGGCTGGAATCAGGCCACCGCGATGTTGATGTTCGAGCGCGTGGCCATCGGTACCGGTTCGTCCAGTGGTGTCTCGCACGTGTTGGCCGACCGACTCATCGAGGTGGCCAAGCGCAACGGCAAGATCTCCGACCCGGTGGTGCGCCAGGAGTTGATGAAGATCTACTGCGAGGAGTCCACCAAGAGCATGGTGTCCATGCGCACCCGCGCCGAGATGAAGGCCGGCAAGGTGCCCGGGCCCGGTGGGTCGCTCGGCAAGTTGCACGGCGCGCGCATCGCGTGGGCCAGCCGACCGCTCATCAGTCGTCTGGTCGGTCCCGATTCCGACGCGTGGGAGCCCGGTGGTCGTGGCGAGAACTGGGCGCGCCAGATCCTGAACAGCTTCCAGTCGAGCATCGCCGGTGGAACCGACGAGATCCAGCGCAACATCATCGGCGATCGCGTGCTCGGCCTGCCCCGCGAACCCATGGTCGACAAGGATCTGCCCTTCAAGGATCTGAAGGTGGGCACCCAGCGCTGAGCCGGGTGTCGTCGACCATGCGCATCGACCAGATCTGGTCGTATCCGGTGAAGTCCCTGGAGGGCGGCACCGTGTCGTCGGCCGAACTGTCGATGTCGGGCATCGTCGGTGACCGTCGTTGGGCGGTGCGCGACCTCGAACGCGGCGGCATTCGCGGTGCCAAACAGCTGGGTGGGCTCATGACGCTCGTGGCCCGCGACGCGCCCGATGGCACCGGCAACGCGGAGATCGATTTCCCCGACGGTCGCACGTTGTCGTCGGTGTCGCCCGACATCGACGCGGCATTGTCGGCGCATCTGGCGCATCCGGTGCGGCTCGAGGCCCTGCGACCGGCCGATGATCTGGACCATTACCGTCGTGGTGCCCCGGCCAGTGACGACGTCATGGTCGAGTTGCGCAACATCTTCGGTCGTGAGGAGTCCGAGCCGTTGCCCGACTTCAGCGTGTTCCCTCCCGAGGTGATGGAGTTCGAATCGCCTCCGGGCACCTACCACGACTGCTGGCCGTTGATGGTCATGTCGACCTCGTCGCTCGAATCGATGCGCTCGGCGTTGCCCGACTCGGTCGTCGACGTGCGGCGGTTCCGGCCGAGCATCGTGATCGACACCGCCGGTGTGCCGGGTCATCCCGAGTTCGCGTGGGCCGGACGCACGGCGCGTCTCGGC
>SYCH01000123.1 GCA_005787025.1 Actinomycetota bacterium
GCCAGCATGCGCTGCCACTGCTGCGGATCCCAGCCCTTGGCCGCGTCGAGGAAACGCCGCACGAAGACGTCGTACTCGCAGTTTCCCCACACCCGAGCGTGATGCTCGGCGGCCGGGGAGTCCGGAATACTGATGGAGTTCCAATACCACTCGGCGTACGGCGTGTGGCTGAACGCCATGCGCTCGCCCTCCTCGCGGGCCAACGTGAAGGGGTCCTTGCCGGTGGGTGCGAAGGCCGGCACCGAACCCACGGTCCAGTGGGAGAAGATCCCGAACTTGGCATCCAGGAACCAAGAGGGGATCGGGTGCGTTGATAAGGACTCGTAGGTGGGCTGGTACATGAGCACAATCTAGAAGAGAAGCGAACGAGTCCCAAGCGATGGGCCGGGCGCGATCAGGAGTCCTGGGCCGACAAGCGTTCCTCGGTGCGGCGCACCAACGTCTCGCGTTCCTCCGCCGTGAGCGGTCGGGTCGTGCGCACCTTCAGTTCCACCTGAGGATTACCCGCCGCCGGTGTGGCCATCAAGATGTCGTCCACCAACATCACTTCGGTCAGATTCGGGCTGCCGGCCAGTTCGCGGATGGTTTCGGCGGCCCGACTGGCGGCCTCACCGTGCTCGGTGTTCGCCGGAAGTTTGATGGAGAGTTTCGTCTCGACCGGCTCTTGGCTGAGGTTTCGCACCGACAACAGGGCGGTGTGGGGAAGGTGGATGGTGCTGTACCCGTCACGGATGCGCGTCGACACCAGACCGATGTGCTCGACGATGCCTCGCACGCCGTTCGGGAACGAACCACTCACTTCCACCTCGTCGCCCACTCCGTATCGATCCTCCAGCAGGACGGACAAGCCGGTCAGATAGTCGTTCACTTTGTGCTGGCCACCGATGGCCACGGCCGCGCCGATGAAGCCCGCGCTCGACAGGAAGAAGGCGGCATCCAACTCGAGGATGTGGAAGACCGCGATGATGACGCCGAGCCAGAGCACCACGGCGAAAAGGTGATGGAGCATCCGGGCGGCGGCATCGATGCGTTGCCGGCGCCGGTTCTCTCCCACCTCACCGTGTTCCAACTCTTGGTAACGGGTGGGGGTGCGCCACCAACGCGTGGGATGGGCGATGCTACGACGCGCCACGAAACGCACGACACGACGAAAGATCACGTGGGACAGCCGAGTCGCGATGAACGCACCGATCACCACGAGCACGACGATCAATGGTCGGGACATGGCCTCTTGGGCCGAGATCGGTTGCTCGGGCGAGGGGTTGAGGGTGGACGGTGTCGGGATCAGAAAGAACATGTCCCCTCCATTGTGCCGTGAAACGGGAGCGTCGACCGCTCATTCACCACCCTGGCGGACCCAATCGGGGACCTCGGCGATGCTCTCGACCTCTCCGAATCGACCGTGCCCCACGGGATGATCGGCCTTTTCCAGTTCCCACAACACGTGGTACGGCACGTGCACCGCGTGTCCGCCGATCTCCAGCACGGGAAGGATGTCACTCTTCACCGAGTTGCCCACCATGCAGAAACGGTGTGGCTCCACGCCGAAATCGCGCAGCACGCGTTCGTAGGTCGGAGGGTCCTTTTCCGGGACGATCTCGACATGGTCGAAGAGATGATCGATGCCGCTGGTGGTCACCTTGCGCGTCTGGTGGACCAGGTCGCCCTTGGTGATGACTGCCACGCGATGGTCTCGGGCCAAATCGACGATCACCTCGGCCACCCCGGGCAAAAGTCGCACCGGTGCCAGGAGCAACTCACGAACGACGCCGAGCAGTCCGTCCATCACGTCGCTCGTCACGCGCCCCTGGGAGACCGACAACGCCGCCTCCAGCATCGACAATCCGAAGGCCTTCACTCCGTAGCCGTACGTGGGCAGATTCTTGCGCTCGGTCGCGGTGAGTGTCGTGCGGAGATCCACACCGTCGGCGACGAAGGGTGTCAGAAGATCACAGAACGTGTTCTCCGCGGCGTGGAAGCCGTCCTCGCTGTGCCACAAGGTGTCGTCGGCGTCGAAAGCCACCACGTCGAAGCGCGCGCCGGCACGATCTAGAGTTGCCCCGCCCATGTCCTTCGTTCTATCCGCTCGTCGTGTTCTTCTCTCACTGTTGGCCCTGTCGGCCATGGTCGCGTGCTCGTCCGACGACGATGTCACCACCGAAAGCTCCACGTCGACGGCAGTCATCACCCCCGTCGAGACAACCACGACGACGACCAGCAGCAGCACATCCACGACCACCACGACCTTGCCGCCGTTTCCGAGTTACTCCATCGCACCGGTTCGCAGCGCCGACGGCTCCGCCGTGAAGATCTCCAAGGTCGACACCACGGACAAGGTGGTCTTTCTCACCATCGACGACGGCATCGTCAGGGATCCCCGCGTGATGGAATTCCTGGTCGATCGACGTTGGCCCGCCACACTCTTCTTGGTCTCCGGAGAATTCAAGAAGGACCCGCTGTACTTCGCTCAGATCCTCACCGTCGGTGGAAACATCAGCTCCCACACCCTCAGCCACCCGAAGATGAACGGGATGGGCTACGACGAGCAACGGCGCCAGATCTGCGGCATGAAAGGGCTCATCGAGCAAACGTTCGGATCCGCCGGCCACTTGTTCCGGCCGCCCTACGGATCATGGGACGACACCACGCTGAAGGCCGCCGGGAGTTGCGGCATCAACGCGGTCATCACGTGGAACTCCGAACTCTGGGAGGGCAACGTGGACCTCGCCCGCCGACCCGCCCTGCAACCCGGCGACGTCTTCCTCACGCATTTCCGGAACGATCTGTACGACAATCTGCTGGCCCTCGAAGCGCGCATGGCGGCGGAGGGTTTCATTGTGGGCAACCTGGAGGATTACCTGCCCAACTGATCGCCGGGGAAGCCCGCGCCCGCTCAGCGATGAATGGCGTTCAGATAGTTGTACACGGTGATGCGCGACACGCCCATGGCGTCGGCCACGTCCTCGACGGCCCGACGAAGGGTGAATGCACCGCGATCATCGAGCAAACGGATGGCCCGCTGCTTCTGCTCACGATTCATCCCCGGCAACCGAACACCCATCTCCCGTTCGACGGACTCGATCAGGCGGTCGAGGGCTCCGTGAAGTGCCGGTAGCCGAACCACGGCCACGACTTCTCCCTCGACGACGATCGGCACGTCGGCGGGCTCGCGGTTCGCGGCTTCGACGATGCTGCAACCCAGAGCATCCATCAGCGGAGCGAGGGCCGACAGCAGTGGATGATCGGTGCGCGCTGGCGTCGAGCTCATGCGTCCAACTTCTCGATGTGAATGTTGACGTGCGTCGCACCGTTCGCGTAAGCCCTCTCGATCAACGCCGACACGGCCGCGAAAGCCGTGGTCGACTCGGCCTCGAACTCGGAGGCGAAGGGACCGAACTCGACCGACACACCAGCGGCTTCGGCCGCGGACACCGCCGCCAGCACGTGTGGCCCGGGCTGCCCTTCGACGAAGGGCTCGACGGTGAATTCGACGCGGATCACACGCACATCGTAGAGGTTCAGATCACGCCCATCACCCGTCGAAGCTCGTCGGCGCGCACCTGGCACTCGTGTCCCGAGGTGGCGAAGGCCTCGGCCAGTCGTTGCAGGGCCACGCGGAAGCCCCCGGTCCAATCGGACTCGAAGGCCCGCCGGGCGGGACCGGTCCAGGTGGTGCCGTCGAGTGCCGCCGCCACCGTCGTCAGCACCCCGTCGACGATGTCCCGCTGACGTTGCAGGGTCTGACCGAGGTTCGAGAGTTGGTCCGGGTCCGCCCCGATGATTCCGATGGGATGATTCGACACTGGTTCTCCTTTTCGACTCCCAACGGGTGGGCGAAGGGCTCAGTCCGACGGTCGCAGCAACGGCCACAAGAGAGCCAGGCTGTCGGGAAGGAAACTTTCGCGTCGAGTCATCGCCTCCACATCCTCCATCGACACCCACCAGGCCTCGGTGACCTCGCCGTCCGCGAAATGAAACGGACCCGGATGACACACCCGAAAACGGCGGCCGAGCAGACTCACATGGTCGTCGTCGTACGGTGAAACCACTCCACCGTCGAGCGCCTCGCATTCGGCGTCGGTGACACCCACCTCCTCGGCCACCTCACGTGTCGCCGCCGATTCGTACGACTCGCCGCTGGCGACGACACCACCCACCGCGATGTCGAACCATCCCGGCCAGACGTCCTTGCCGTCGGAACGTCGATGCACCAGCAATCGACCCTCTCCATCCGTCACGGCCACGAAGACCGCGCGATGCCGCAGCCGATCTCGCCGCATCACACTTCTCGGCACGACCCGCAACACCCGATCGTCGATGTCGACCTCATCGACGAGTTCGCCGTTTGCGTCGTCCACGCTCACCGGTCATTACCTATCACGTGACGTGTCTACGATGCTCGTATGTCCCAGCCCGACGACATCTCCACGCTGACCGAGGAAAGCCGCGATCTGCTCGGTGACGCCATCTCCCTGCGTCGATCGCTCCACGAGTGGCCCGAGCTCGGCAATCATCTGCCCCGTACCCGCGACGAGGTGTTGGCCGCCCTCGAGGGCCTGCCGCTGGGTATCACCCTGCACGAGACGACCTCGGGCATCGTCGCCACCCTGGAGGGGGATCACCCCGGTCCGACCATGTTGTTGCGCGGCGACATGGACGCGCTTCCCATGCCCGAGGACACGGGAGTCGAGTTCAGTTCGCGCGTCGAGAACGCGATGCACGCCTGCGGTCACGACACCCACACCGCCATGCTCGCCGGAGCCGCTCGTCTCCTGACGGCCCACAAGAGTCGCTTGCACGGTCGCGTGCTGTTCATGTTCCAGCCCGGTGAGGAGGGCCACAACGGTGCCGGGCACATGATCGACGAAGGACTCTTCGATGTCGCTCCGTTGTCCAACGGAGAAGCGTCCCCCGTCACCGGGGCTTTCGCCATTCACACCACGTCGTCACTTCCCACCGGCTTCGTCAGCACCCGACGCGGTCCGTTGATGGCGTCGAGCGACGTGATCTCCATCGTGCTCACCGGAAAGGGCGGTCACGCCAGCGAACCGTTCCGCACGTTGGACCCCGTTCCTGCCGCCTGTGAGATCGTGCAGGCGCTGCAGTCGATGATGACTCGTCGTGTCAACACCTTCAATCCGGGTGTGCTCACCATCACCCAGATCAACGCGGGCACGACCACCAACGTCATCCCCGAGTCGGCGCACATCAAGGGCACGATCCGGGCCATCAGCGAGACGACCCGCCGGTTGATTCACGACGGCGTTCGACGCGTCGCCGAAGGAATCGCCAGTGCGCACGGGCTCGAGGTCGAGGTCGAACTCCGTGACGGCTACGACGTCACGGTGAACGACGACGACTACGCCGGGCGCGCCGCCGCCATCACCAAGGAACTGATCGGCGTCGATCGCTTCATCGAACTACCCACCCCCGTGATGGGAGCCGAGGATTTCGGCTACGTTCTCAATCACGTGCCCGGAGCCATGGTGTTCCTCGGGGCGACACCTCTCGACAAGAACCCCGCTCAGGCCGCGCCGAACCACTCGAATCGTGTCTTCTACGACGAGAACTGCATGACGACGGGCATCGCGCTGTACGGCGCGATGGCACTGCGTCACCTGTCGCCCGCCTGACGAGCCTCCGGGTCGCGATCAGGTCGCGGGGCCGGCGGGATAGCGCGCGTCACCGAGCGCCATCTCCATGAAGGGCTCGATGTTCGGTCCGCGTCGTAGGTGGTGACCACCATCGACACTGATGCAGGTTCCGGTGATCCACGAACTCTCGTCGCTGAGCAGGAAACGCACCAGTCGACCGACGTCCTCGGTGGTGCCCACGCGGCCGAGGGGCATCTGCGCGACGTAGTCGTCGACGACCGGCGGGTAGTTCACCATCGCCTCGGTGGCATCGGTGGGCACCAGTCCCGGACGCACCGCGTTGGCCCGAATGTTGCGACAACCGAGTTCATCGGCGGTCTGTCGGATCAACATCTCGAGACCGGCCTTGCTCACGTCGTACGGGGTCATGAATCGATGCGTCACCGGACCGGCGATGGAGGACACCGCCACGATCGAACCACCACCGTTCGCCGACAAATACGGCACGGAATGCTTGATGGTGAGGAAGGCCCCCGTGAGGTTGGTGCCGATCACGCCGTTCCAGTCGTCCAACGCGGTGAGGTGGATGGGTCCACCGGTGCCGAAGCCGGCGTTGGCGACCACCAAGGTGAAGTCGCCCGCCTCGGCGCTACGAGCGCACGCCGCACTCACGCTGTCCTCGTTCGTCACGTCGCACGCCACGGTCAGTACCTGCGCACCCGACGTCGCCGAGGCCCGAAGTTCCTCGGCGGCGGACGCGAGTCGATCCGTGTTGCGTGCCGCCAGTACCACCGTCGCTCCGACGGCCACCAGTTCGCGGGCACAACCGAGCCCGATGCCGGATCCACCTCCGGTGACGAGTGCGACACGACCAGCGAGGGACCGAGGATCAGAGGTGGTGCTCATGAACCGATCATGTCACGGTCGACGCGAGCGGGCATCATAGGAACATGACCGAACGCGCGGCCCCACTGAAGGGCATCAGGGTCCTCGATCTCACGCGCGTCCTCGCCGGGCCGCATTGTGGTCGCATGCTGTGCGACCTCGGTGCCGAGGTCATCAAGGTAGAACCGCCCGACGGTGATCTCACGCGGTTCTCCAGCCCCAAGGTTGGCTCCATGGCCACCTATTTCATGCAACAAAACGCCGGCAAGAAGTGCGTCAGCATCGACCTGTCCGTGGCCGAGGGGGCCGACATCTTTCGTCGACTCGTCTCCGTCAGCGACGTGCTCATCGAGAACTACCGGGCCGGGGTGATGGACCGACTGGGGCTCGGCTGGTCGACTCTGCGCACCGTCAACCCCCGGCTCGTGTACGCGTCGATCAGCGGATACGGCGCGGATGGGCCGTGGGTCGATCGTCGGGCCTACGCCAGCGTCATCGGGGCCGAGAGCGGAATGACCCGGATGCAGGGCGAGTCCCGCGGTGGAGAATTCGCGAACGACCCGTGGTCACACGCCGACGTGTACACGGCCCTCGAAACCTCGTCGGCGGTCCTGGCGGCGTTGTTCCAACGCGAACGCACCGGTCACGGCGAGTACATCGACGTCTCCATGGCCGAGACCATGCTGTACGTGAACGAACACACCCACGATCAACTCTTCGACCGTGACGTCGACCCTCAGTGGGTTCGTTCTTTCCGACCCGGTGACTACCCGGTGATGACGGTCGCCGATGGATCCACCGTCGTCATGAGCGCTCATCCCGCCGAACGCGGCACCTTCGAGTTGCTGGTGGCACTGATGGAGCGGCCACATCTTCTCGACGATCCACGTTTCTCGTCACCACGCGAACGTCTGGTTCATCTCGGTGCACTGCAAGACGAGATGCGCGACTGGGCGGCCACGGTTCCCGATGCCACCGAGTTCGAACGGCGATGCGACGCGCACGGATTCGCCATGGGGGTCATGCGGTCCGTTCGCCAGATCGCCGAGAGCGACTGGGCGAGGTCGCGTGGAGCCATCACCGAGATCGACGACCGCAGCGGAGGGACCATCCGGGTACCGAACGCGCCATGGCATTTCGAACGGGGAGTCGTGGGTACCTCGGGCACGCCTCGGTTCCGCGGTGAGGACAACCGATCGGTCCTGCGCGATCTGCTCGGGATGACCGACGAGGCCATCGACGAACTCGAGCGCCGTGACGTGATCAGCGCTCGACTTCCGCGCTCCTGACCTCACGCATCGAGGGCGGCGGTCTCCCGAACCAATTGCGTGCCCATGAATCGCGCGACGGGTGGCAACGTGCGCGCCAGAACCGGACCGGTGGACACCACGAAAATGATCGTGCCCGCACCGATCTGTCCGCCGAGCAGGAACCCGATGGTGACGGTGGTGGCTTCGATACCCCAGCGCGCCACCTGCACGCTGACGCCCTTGTCCACCAGGCCGAGCATCAACAATTCCATCGGACCGGTCCCGAGGGTGGTGGCCACACCCACGGAAATCGACACGTACAGAAGGGCCAAGCCGAGGAACATCATGGGGACCCGCGCCAAAAGGGAATCAGGATCCGGGATCCGATCGATCACCAGATTGACGACCTGGCCCACCAGCACACCACCGATGAGGGTGCCCCACGACGGTGGTCGTCGAACGAGCAGAGCCAACACGGTGAAGATCGCCCCGCTGATCCAGCCCATCGTGCCCACGCCGATGTCGAGTTGCTTGGCCCCACCGGTGGCCAACACGTCGGCCGGCGCGACACCGAGTCGCGCCGAGACCATCACCGAAATACCGATGCCAACGCCGACGATGGCCGACAACAAAGCCGCGGCACGGAAAGCGAACGGACGCGGTTCCGATCGGCCACTCGCACTCACGACTCCACCCTAGATGGTCACGATTCGCCCGGTTGGGGGTGATTCAGATCTTCTTCGGAGGACGCGGGATGAACGGGCTCGTTCGCGCGATGTAGTCCTCATAGCCCTCACGACGCTTCTTCAACGACCGCTCCAGCAAGGTGACGCCACTGACCCGACGGAGCAACACCGTCATCACCGTCGCACCGATGAGACCCCATGCTCCGGTGCCCGTCTCGACCGCGACGATGGCGATGCCCCACCAC
>SYCH01000002.1 GCA_005787025.1 Actinomycetota bacterium
CTGACTTGGGAGTGCTGGGGTTGGATTACTACTTGAGGGCATTAGAAGACTTGAACGAGAAAGGGGTTGATTTGAGTGATTTGCTTATTATTACTGATGAGACGAACCTACAGTTATCAAAGTTACCCATTCCGTTGATTGATGCTCGGATTTTGAGTCCATCAGAGCTGGATGCAAATGGTGCATTTCACTTATTGCGTAATGCGTCAACAGCAGTGATTTCAAATTCATCTTTCGCTTGGTGGGGTGCCTTCCTCAGCGCGACTACCACGACCGCTGACCGCCGAGTTCTTTACCCAACCCCATGGTTCCGCAACGTTAGGGGTGTAAGTTCTTTTCCACAGGATTGGATCCCGATTCAAGCTTCGTGGGCCGAGAGGATTCCATAAAGTTCAATATGCTGCGCAAGAGCCGAATCGATCCTTTCAATAACAACGTTGCGAACGGCCAACGCAGATTCATTTGAGTATCGAGTTGCAATACGGTTAACAAGCGCAGAAAAGCTATGTGCGTCCAAGTCCTCAATTTGAAAGCCAGCATCAAAACCTTCAAAAAGTTGTTCAGGGATTCCCCCAACGCTTGACGCAATGACTGGAATGCCTCGTATGTGTGCTTCTACTATAACGTTCGGTTGATTATCTATGCGAGAGGGCACAATCTCGGACGGTGAGCGTTGCATGGCCATCTCGGTCGTGCTCGCCGTCGACACCATCGCCGACGAGTTGGTGGCCAAGGTCAAGGACCGCATCCCGAACGTCGTCGTTGGACCGGGCAGTGACCCCAGCAGCGAGATGGGCCCGCTCATCAGTGGCGAGCATCGCGACAAGGTGGCCGGCTACGTCGCCAGAGCCGCCGGCGAAGGAGCCACCGTGGTGGTCGACGGTCGCCACGGTGCACCGTCGGGCGGTTTCTTCCTGAAGCCCAGTCTCATCGACAACGCCAAGCCCGGCATGAAGTGCTACGACGACGAGATCTTCGGACCGGTTCTCACGGTGGTGCGTGTGAAGTCCTACGAGGACGGCCTGAAACTGATCAACGACAATCAGTTCGGCAACGGCACGGCCATTTTCACTCGCGATGGAGGAGTGGCGCGTCAGTTCCAGTTCGACGTGAACGTGGGCATGGTGGGCATCAACGTGCCGATCCCGGTTCCGGTGTCGTACTACTCCTTCGGTGGATGGAAGGCCAGCCTCTTCGGCGACCTGCACATGTACGGCCCCGACGGCATCCAGTTCTACACGCGCTCCAAGGTGGTCACCTCGCGTTGGCCCGACCCGCGGACGAGCAAAGTCGACCTCGGCTTTCCGCAGAACAGATGAGAAAGTGGGACAGCTTGCCGATGTTCGAGGATGCTCCCCGAAGTGCCCGGAAAGCATCGGCAATGACGGACCAGCTCTCGGTGATCGCCCAGCCCCTTGTCTCGGACGTTTCTCCGCGAACCGACGGAGAATGTGCGGATTCAGCGGCGAGACAAACGCATGATCGACAGGAGTAGAGGTCTTCTCTCGTCGCGCCCCCGGCTCGGTGGTCTGGCTGCGTCCGCCCCGGTGGTTTTCGTGCTCCTCTGGAGCACCGGGTTCATCGTCGCCCGGTATGGCACGCGTGATGCGGGGCCCCTGACCTTTCTGTCTCTGCGGTTGTTCATCGCCGCCATCGTGCTGATTCTCATCGCGCGGATCACCAATGCTCCGCGTCTGACTCGGGAGCAAGTGAAGTGGGCGATGATCACCGGCGTCGGATTGCATGCCGTGTATCTGGGTGGCGTGTTCGTTGCCGCGGATCTCGGACTCCCGTCCGGATTATCGGCTCTGATCTCGGGTCTGCATCCGGTGCTCACCTCGGTGGGAGCGTTGCTGTTGCTGGGCGAGACGTTGTCGCGTCGACAATGGCTCGGCGTGGCGTGTGGCGTGGGCGGCGTGGTGGCCGTGGTCGTCGATCGACTGGAAGCCGGTATCAGCGGGATCACCGCCGGTGCGCTCGTGGCCATGGCCGTCTCGGTGGTCGGAATGTCGGCGGGCACGTTGCTCCAGCGCTCCCGCGGGGGAGCGATGCCTTTGTTGCTCGGCACCGCGGTTCAGTATCTGGTGTCGGCGGTGATCCTCGGCGTGGGAGCGGGCACCGTGGAGCATTTCGAGGTGCGATTCACCGCACGCTTCTGGTGGTCGTTGCTGTGGGCCGTCGTGGTGTTGTCCATCGCGGCCGTGTTGATCATGCTGTGGCTGTTGCAGCGACGAGCCGCCGCGCGCGTGAGCAGTCTGTTCTTCCTCACGCCGGCCTTGAGCACCATCGAGGGAGCGTTGCTTTTCGACGAACGTCTGGGTGTGCTGGCCGTTCTCGGATTGGTGGTGGCGCTGGCTGGTGTCGCGTTGACGACACGTCAGCCTCGCACCGCGGGTTGAACCCGCCCGATCACTTGCCGGTGTAGCGCTTGTCGGCCAGTTCCAGAACTTCGTCGATGATGGCGATGCCCTGACGCATCTCCTCGTCGGTGGTGGTCAACGGCGGCACCACGTGGATGCGGTTGAAGTGGGTGAAGGGCCACAGGCCTCGGGCCTTGCAGGCGCCGATGAGTTCCACCATCGGGGCGTTGGCCTCGCCGGCCGCGTTGAAGGGCACCAGCGGCTCGCGGGTGGCGCGATCCTTCACCAACTCGATGGCCCAGAAAACGCCGATGCCACGCACGTCGCCGACGCTGGGGTGCTTGTCCTTCAACTTCTGCAGTTCGGGTCCGATGATGTCGCGGCCGAGGTGGCGAGCATGATCGATGATGCCCTCTTCCTCGAAGATGTTGATGCTGGCCACGGCCGACGCGCACGCCAACGGGTGGCCGCTGTAGGTGAGGCCGCCGGGGAACTGGCGCTCACGGAACGTGTCGGCGATGCGCTGACTGATGATCACACCACCGAGGGGCAGGTAACCGGAGTTCACGCCCTTGGCGAAGCAGATGAGGTCGGGGGTGACGTCCCAATTCTGGATGGCGAACCACTGGCCGCAACGTCCGAAGCCCGACATCACCTCGTCGGCGATGAGCACGATGCCGTACTCGTCGCAGATCGAGCGCACGCCCTCGAGGTATCCGGGCGGTGGCACCAGGATGCCGTTCGTTCCCACGACGCTTTCCAGCATGATGGCCGCCACGGTCTGGGGGCCCTCCACCATGAGCGTGTCTCGCAGGTGCTGCAACGCCCGCTGCGATTCTTGGATGTCGTCCTCGCTGTGGAACTGCGAACGGTAGGGGTAGGGGCCCCAGAACTTGACGACACCGGGAATACCGGGCTCACTGGGCCAACGACGCGGATCACCGGTGAGTTGGATCGCGCCGCCGGTTGCTCCGTGGTAGCTGCGATAGGTGGTGAGCACCTTGTGGCGACCGGTGTGCAAGCGCGCCATGCGAATGGCGTTCTCGGTGGCCTCGGCGCCACCGTTGGTGAAGAACACCATGTTCAGATCACCGGGCGCGCGCTCGACGATGAGCCGAGCCGCCTCGCTGCGGGCATCGTTCGCATGGATGGGGGCGATGGTGCACAGGCGCGCGGCCTGTTCCTGAATGGCCGCCACCAACTTGGGGTGCTGGTGTCCGATGTTGACGTTCACCAATTGGCTGGAGAAGTCGAGATAGCGCTTGCCGTCTTCGTCCCAGAACCAACTGCCCTCGGCGCCGGCCACCACGATGGGGCTGATGAGGCTCTGGGCCGACCACGAGTGGAAGACGTGGGCGCGGTCGTTGGCGAGGGCTTGGGAAGCGCGGGTGTCGAGCACGGTCATGAGGTCAGCCTATTCGTCACAGGTCCGAGTCGACAGAGTGCGAATTGTGACCGGACAAATCACCTCGAGGGGCGCGCGACGGGTTCACCATTGCTACGGTCGTCGGCATGGGCGAGATGATTTCCTTCCAGTCGAACGGATCCGAATGCGGTGGTTACCTGGCGAACGGTGGCGGCGCCGGCGTGATCGTCATCCAGGAATGGTGGGGACTCGTCCCGCACATTCAGAATGTCGCCGATCGTTTCGCGGCTGCCGGGTACACCGCGTTGGCGCCCGACCTGTATCACGGCCAGTCGTCCACCGAACCCGATGGTGCGGGCAAGTTGATGATGGGACTGAATCTCGCCCGAGCCGCCAAGGACCTGTCGGGGGCGGTCGACGAGTTGACCAAGCGCACCGGCACGCCCAAGGTCGGTGTGGTCGGGTACTGCATGGGTGGAGCGCTCACCTTGATGTTGGCGTGTGAGCGCCCCGACGCCGTCGTCGCCGCGGCCCCGTACTACGGCGTCATCGGTTGGCCCGCGGCGCAACCCGATTGGAACAAGCTGGCCGCCAAGGTGGTGGGCGAGTACGCCGAGGACGACGACTTCGCATCGCCCGACAAGGTGTGGGGTCTGGAGGCCGACCTGCGTGCGTTGGGCAAGGACGTCGCCATGCACGTGCACCCCGGCACGCACCACGCGTTCTTCAACGACACCCGGCCCGACGTGTACAACGACGGCGCGGCCAAGACGGCGTTCGCGCGCACGTTGGATCTGTTCGCATCGACGCTCTGAATCGTCAGCCCAGTGCCGCGATCGCGGCTTGCACCGCTAGCACACGACGCGCGTTGTCCACGTGCAAGTTCTCGATCATGCGTCCGTCCACGGTGATCACTCCACGTCCCTCGGCGGTTGCTTCCTCGAACGCGGCGATCACGCGCTGGGCGTAATCGACCTCGTCGGCCGACGGGGCC
>SYCH01000124.1 GCA_005787025.1 Actinomycetota bacterium
CGGGGAATGTGCCGGATGAACGCGTCCTCGGCCTCGTAGTAATGGTTGTCCGCGTCGAAAGCGGCGAATCCGAGATCGACCGGGGCGTCGACGGTGTCGGTGGCGGTGGGCGACATGTGGTCCTCCTGGTGGGTGCGAACGACAGCAGTCACCGTACTAGAGCGGGGTCATGATCGCCTGATTGCGGGTACCGTGCACGAAATGTGCGGTCGGTTCACGTCGCTCACCCCGCCCGACCGGATCGCCGAGGTCTTCGGGGCGGAGCCTCCCTCGTCGTCGCTCTTCGACGATTTCCGGCCGGACTACAACGTGCCACCGACGACGCGGATCATGGGGGTCGCTCTCGACGGCAGTGGCAAACGACGGATCGGGAACTTTCAATGGGGTCTGGTGCCGAGCTGGGCCAAGGATTCCCGTGGTGCGGCCCGACTGATCAACGCCCGCGCCGAAACCGTGACGGAGAAACCATCGTTTCGTTCGTCGGTGCCGACCAAAAGGTGCATCATCCCGATGAACGGTTTTTACGAGTGGCGCACGATCGCCGTCGATCCCAAGGGCCCCAAACGACCCGTCTACGTGACCCGGCGCGACGGCGCGGTTCTCGCCGTAGCCGGTCTGTGGGCTTCGTGGCGCGACCCCGCAGCCGGCAAGGAATCCCCGGTCCTGCACTCGTGTTGCGTGATCACCACCGCGGCCAACGGAACCATGTCTCCGATCCATGATCGCATGCCGGTGATCCTCGAACCGGACGACTGGGACGACTGGCTCGCGGTCGGGTCCGCCGGCACGCCCACCGACCGGATCGTGGAACTGATGGTTCCCGCCGGCGAGGACATTCTCGTGCCGCGCGACGTGAGCACGGCCGTCAACGCCGTGCGTAACAACGATGCGTCTCTGATCGAAACCCTCTGATTCGGGGACTCACACGACGTGGCGACAGCCCAGGCGTCGTAACTCGACTCGGATCGATTCGGCGGCCGATTCGAGCGCCGCGCGGTCGACGGAAGCGGCGGCGTTGGCGAAGGACAACTCCCGCATGTCGTTCGTCGGAATGACGTGCACGTGAGTGTGGGGAACCTCGTAGCCCGCCACGATGACCCCCACCCGTTCGCAGCCGAAAGCGGCTCGTTGCGCCACACCGATGATCCGGGTCACCTCGAAGAGATGAGCGACCAACTCGGGATCGCCGTCGACCCAGTGATCGAGTTCCTCGATGGGTACGACGAGAGTGTGTCCGTGCGCCATCGGGTTGATCGACATGAACGCCACGCAGCGTTCGTCCCGCCAGACGAAAGTCCCCGGGATCCGTCCCGCGATGATGAGACTGAAAACGGTGGGCATCAGACCCATCCTCCCGACACCGGGAACACCTCTCCGACGCAGTACGACGATTCCGGCCCCGCGAGGAAGCGCACCACCTCGGCCAACTCCTCGGGGCGAGCCATACGCCCGACCGGGGTTTGCATCACGATGGCCGCGCGGGTGATCTCGTCGAACGGCGCCAATAAGGGCGTGTCCACCCATCCCGGACATACGGCGTTGACCCGCACGCCGAACGGCGCCACCTCTTGGGCGGTCGATTTGGTGAGGGCGATGATTCCCGCCTTGGCCGCGCTGTAGTGCGCGGCGCCGGGCGCCGGGCGCAACGCGAGTATGGACGAGATGTTCACGATCGAGCCGCTTCGGCGCGGAGTCATGTGCCGAAGCGCGGCCCGGGTGCCGTGAAAGGTTCCGTACAGGTGCACGCGGATCATGCGGTCCCACTGATCGTCGCTCAGCCCGACCGTGTAGTCCACGGGGATCAACTCGGATATCCGACCCTCCATGCGCTTGGCCTGATTCTCGTAGTTGAGCATGGTTCGCGCTTCGTCGCGCGGGGGAGCGATGCCGGCATTGTTGATCATCACGTCCAAACGACCATGATGCGCCACGATTCGATCGACGGCGGCATCGAAGCCCGTCGAGTCGGCAACGTCGAACACGGCCACCTCGCCGCCGACCTCCTCGGCCACCGATCCGGCGGCGGCCTCGTCCAAGTCGTTGACGACGACGTGGGCCCCGTCGGCGGCCAGGCGACGGGCGAAGGCGGCGCCCATTCCGGACCCGCCGCCGGTGACGATGACGATCTGCCCGTCGAGAATTCCCCCGCGCACGTTGCTCATGGGCCGACCTTAGACGGTTCGGCTCGTGAACCCTGCGGTAGCGTCCGAGCGTGGACACGAGCCGAGCGAGTGGGGGATCGGAGCCCGAGTCGACGCCTCGCGGGATCGCCACGTGGCCCAATCTGATCACCCTGATCCGCCTGCTGTGCCTTCCCCTGTTCGTGTGGTTGTTGCTCGGTCGCGACGACCGGGCCTACGCGGCATGGCTGTTGGGTCTGCTCGGGGCGACCGATTGGGTGGACGGTTGGATCGCTCGGCGATTCGATCAGGTGAGCGAGTTCGGCAAGATCTTCGACCCCACCGCGGATCGACTCATGTTCATCGTGGCGATCATCTGCATCATGATCGACGGTTCCGCGCCGTGGTGGTTCTGCGTGGCCATTCTGCTTCGCGAGGTCACGTTCGGAGCGGTGGTCGCGGTGCTCAAACTCTTCTTCGGGATGGAACGATTCGATGTGACCTATCTCGGCAAGTGGGCCACCTTTCTCTTGATGTTCACCTTTCCCGGTTTCGTGATGGGTGAGAGCGCACTCGGGATTCGGGCGTTCTTCGAAGCCTTCGCGTGGGTTGCCGGCCCCATCGGGCTGGCTCTCAGCTACTACACCGCCGTCGCTTACATCCCGACCATCCGTCGGAGCATGCGAGAATCCGGTCCCGACGGGGTTCGCGAACCCCATGATCCGGCTTCCGTCGAGGAGTAGATTGTCGACGTATGAGCGTTCCGGGCGACCTCCTGTATTCCAAGGATCACGAATGGGTCCGCGTCATCGGATCGGTGGCGCGGGTCGGTATCACCGACTTCGCCCAGGATGCCTTGGGCGACGTGGTGTTCGTGGAGGCCCCCGATGTCGGTTCCCATGTCAGCGTGGGTGATTCGTTCAGTGAGGTCGAGTCGACCAAGTCCGTCTCCGACATTTACGCCCCGGTCACCGGCACCGTCACGGCGGTCAACACCGATCTCGCTAATGATCCGTCACTGCTGAACTCGGATCCCTACGGCGCCGGTTGGATATGCGAGATCACGATCTCCGGTGCGATCGATTCTTCCAACTTGTTGTCGGCCGACGAGTACTCCGTGTTGATCGGGACCTGACATGTCGACCTTTTGCACCAAATGCGGTCACAAGAACCAATCGGATGCGTTCTTCTGCAGTTCGTGTGGCAACACCCTCGAGGTGGATGGTGACAAGACGGTCGTGATCGCCAAGGTCGATCCACTGCAGGACGCTCTCGGTCCCCAGGACAACGCCTCGATCGACCTGCGCACCCTGCCCACGGGCGCGGCCACCCTGATGGTGCGAAGCGGACCCCAAGCCGGTGAGCGCTTCGTCCTCGATTCGACGATCACCAAGCTCGGTCGTCACCCCGACAGCGACATCAGCCTCGACGACGTGTCGGTGTCGCGTCGTCATGCCGAGATCTCCCGACAGGGAGTGGAGTGCGTGTTGCGCGATTCCGGCTCCCTCAACGGCACCTACGTGAACCAGAAGCCGGTCGAGTCGACCGTGTTGCAACAAGGCGACGAGATTCAGATCGGTCGCTTCCGATTGATCTACCTCGGACCATCGAACGAGTCATGAACACCAAATCGGCCTCGGATCGTCCGTATCTCTCGATCGGGGAGGTGCTCGGTTTGTTGCTCGAGGAGTTCCCCGACGTCACCATCTCCAAGATTCGTTTCCTCGAGAGTCA
>SYCH01000125.1 GCA_005787025.1 Actinomycetota bacterium
AACACCGACTGGTCGATGCCGTATCCGATGGCGTTCGACATCACGCCGACGAACATGCACAAAAGGATCAAGTAGGGGGACGACCAGACGGGGCCGCTGGACGGCGCGCCGATGGGGGTGACCGCCACGGAGCCGATCAACAAGCCGAATCCGAGTCCGGACACACCACGATTCTGCTGGGCCACTTTCGATCCGATCACGATGTAGGTGGCCCACATGGCCGAGGCCAGGAAGATGAACAACAGCCCGAGTGGTTCACCGTCGATCTCGACTCCCGACAGCACGGCCACGCCGATGGCGGCCAACACCAAAGCCAACGCGTTGCGTCGTGAACGCGTGCGCACCGCGGCCACGGCGATCGGGCCGATGAACTCGATGGCGACACCCTTGCCCAGCGGCAGGCGATCGATGGCCAGGTAGAAGAACGTGTTCATCAGCGCGGTGGCCACTCCGAACACCGTCATGGCCACGAAATCGGCACGGGTCCATGGCCGGAACAGATGACGTCCCGACACCAACAGCAGCGCGACGGCCGCGCCGAACACGCGCAACCAGGCCACGGTGGCCGGGTCCACCCGATCGAACAGGTCGATGGCGATGACGGCGCCGATGTACTGCGCGGTCGCGCTCAGGACGAAGAGAGCCTCCGGCGACGCCGTGGCCATGAACCTCCCGACGGGGGACTCGGGGGCAGGGGAGTGATCGACGGAGTTCAGTCGAACAGTTCGGGATCGGTGCGGCAGATCTCCTGCCACAACGGCTGGAACTGGAACCATCCCGCGAGCGAATGCCCCGTCTGGTCGCGGGTGTAGGCGGCGTATTCGGGCTTGATGTGCTTGGGGGTGCCGGCGGCCATGGCGAGCAGTTGCGCCTGACACGAACGATCCATCGACAAGAACCAGAACGCGGCTTCCTCGACGGTGCTACCGACGGTGAACAGGCCGTGGTTCTGGTGAATCGCCGCCTTGCCGCGCGGGAACATGGAGGCCAGTTCCTTTCCGGCGTCGACGTCGAACACCACGGCACCACCCTGCTCGGAGATCACCACGTGATCCTCGTAGAAGATGCAGGCGTCCTGGGTGATGGGATCGAGGGGTATACCGAGCGAACTGAACGCTTTTCCGTGCACCGAGTGCGCGTGCGCGGCGGCGATCACGTCGGGGCGTGCGGCATGGATCGCCGAGTGGATGACGAAGGCCGCGCGGTTGACAGGCAAATCGCCCACCACGACCTCGCCGTGGTGATTCACCAGTAGCAGATCGCTCACGCGCATGTGGCGGAAGCTGAGGCCGAACGGGTTGACCCAGAAGTGATCGGGCTTCTCGGGGTCGCGCACGGTGATGTGGCCGGCCACACCCTCACCGAAACCCATGCGGCCGAAGATGCGCAACGCACCGGCCAGACGGGACTTGCGGTAGGCGCGCTCCTCCTCGACGGTGTTGAAGGAGGGCATCGCGAGAAAGTTGGCGTTGCCACCCTGAGCGGCGGCGGCGAGAGCGGATTCGGCGTTGGTGGTCACGTGACGAAGACTAGACCCGATACCGCGCGCCACCCACCAGCCTCGACGACGAGCGGGACCGCGCCCCCGTGGTGGCACAATCGTTCCATGAACTTCGAGATCGCCCCCTCGGGCATCGCTCCGACCGCGGCCAACTACGCGCACGCGATCCTCAGTGTCGGTCCCGCGCGACTTCTGCACACGTCGGGCATCGTGCCGATCGCCGCCGACGGATCGGTGCCGGCGGATCTGGCCGAGCAGGCGGCCACCGTGTGGATCAACCTGCGGGCCATCCTCGAGCAGGCCCAGATGAAGGTGACCGACATCGTCTCGATCACCACCTACGTCGTGGTCGGAGAACCGCTGGCTCCCGTGATGGCGGCGCGGGACGCCGCGCTCGGTGGGCATCGGGCCGCCAGCACGTTGGTCACCGTGCCCGCCCTGGCGCGCCCCGAATGGCGCATGGAGATCGCCCTCGTCGCCGCCCGTTGAGATCCTCGTCCCGAGATGGGTGATCGGTGGGCTCGCCCCGTACAGTCGGGGGTGATGAGCGACGACATCCGCACCGACTCCGGTATCGAAATCAAGCCCCTGTACACCGCGACCGACCTGGCCGGCTTCGACGCCACCACGCAGTTGGGTGAGCCGGGTAAGCCTCCATACACCCGCGGCGTCTATCCGACCATGTACCGCGGCAAGTTGTGGACGATGCGCCAGTACGCCGGCTTCGGCACGGCGGAATCCACGAACGAACGCTTCAAGTTCCTGCTCGGTGCCGGACAGACCGGGCTGTCGTGTGCGTTCGATCTGCCCACCCAGATGGGGTACGACTCCGATCATCCTCGCGCCGAGGGCGAGGTGGGCAAGGTCGGCGTGGCGATCGACTCCATGGCCGACATGCGCCTGCTGCTGAAGGACCTGCCGCTCGACAAGGTCACCACGTCGATGACCATCAACTCCACCGGCGCGATCCTTCTGCTCATGTACGAGCTGGTCGCCGAGGAGCAGGGTGTGGCATCCACCGCTATCAGCGGCACCATCCAGAACGACCTCCTGAAGGAATACATCGCTCGTGGCACGTACGTGTATCCGCCACGGCCGAGCATGCGCATCATCACCGACATCTTCGAGTACTGCGCGAAGCACGTCCCGAAGTGGAACACCATCTCCATCTCCGGTTACCACATTCGTGAGGCCGGCTCGACGGCCGTGCAGGAGATCGCGTTCACCATCGCCAACGGCATCGCATACGTCGAAGCCGCCATCGCCGCGGGCCTCGACGTGGACGACTTCGCTCCGCGTCTGTCGTTCTTCTGGAACGCACACAACAACTTCTTCGAGGAGGTGGCCAAGTTCCGCGCCTCGCGCCGCATCTGGTACCGCCTCATGAACGATCGGTTCGAGGCGAAGAAGGAGTCGAGCAAGTTGCTGCGGTTCCACACCCAGACCGGGGGAAGCACGCTCACCGCGCAGCAACCCGAGAACAACATCGTCCGCGTGGCGTTGCAGAGCATGGCCGCGGTGATGGGTGGAACCCAGAGCCTGCACACGAACGGATTCGACGAGGCGCTCAGCCTTCCCACCGAACGCGCGGCGCGCATCGCCCTGCGCACCCAGCAGATCATCGGCTACGAGAGCGGCATCGCCGACACCCCCGATCCGTTGGCGGGCAGCTACATGGTCGAGACGCTCACCGACGAGATCGAGCGTTTGGCCCTGGAGTACATCGCACGCATCGACGAGATGGGCGGTGCGGTCGCGGCCATCGAGGCCGGTTATCAGATGGACGAGATCGAACAGGCCGCCTACGAGTACGCCAAGTCCATTGACGACGACGAGCGCGTCATCGTCGGTGTCAACAAGTTCGGTGTCGACGACGACCCCGAGCCCGAGGTGTTCCCGATCGATCCTGCGCTCGAGCGGGGTCAGAAGAAGCGGCTCGGCGAGTACAAGGCCGCGCGCGACCAGGCCAAGGTGAAAGCGGCTCTCGACGCGGTGGTGGCCGCGGCCAAGACCAGCGACAACCTGTTGTACCCGATGAAGGAAGCCCTGCGGGTCGATGCGACTTTGGGCGAGATCAGCGACGCTTTGCGCGGCGTGTTCGGGATCTACCAGCCCTGATCAATCCGCGATTCGCGTGACGACGGGTGCCGGTCGCTCCGGTGTCTCCATCGTCTCGGCTTGGTAACCCACGTAGAAGATTCCGGCGATGTGGGTGCCGGACTCGAAACCCGCGAACTCGGCCACCGCGTCGTGCGAGCCCTTCGGACACGAACCCCAGTAGGTGGCGATTCCTCGCGCGGTGGCGGCCAGCATCAAGGTCTGGGCGGCTGCGGCTGCGGCATCACGGTTCTCGGCGGTGCGCTCGTCGGAGTCCCCGGGGATCGACCCGATGATCAAGATGTTCGGGGTGCGCTCGTACTTGGTGAGAGCCTTGGTGACCTTGTTCGGGTCGTCGCCGTGGGCGGCCATGGCGCTCGACACCACCCGACCGAGTCGGGATCGACCGGCGCCGGTGACCGAGGCGAAGCGCCACGGCCACGTGCGCTTGTGGTTGGGAGCCCAAGTGGCCAGTTCACACAATTCGGCGATGACGTCGTCGGGGACCGGTCGTTCGCGGTCGACGAACATGTTGGTACGACGCGAACGGATGATCTCGTCGACGGACGCGTGGTCGACGTTCACGATGCGAATCGATCGGCGAGCCGCTTCAGCGTCTTCTCGATCGAGACCCGGTTCTTGGCCGGGTAGTTCATGACCCGCATCATCAACGGCGACTTCGACGTGTTCCAGTCGAACTGTTCGGTGACCATCGTGCCGCCCTCGACGGATTCCAGGATGTAGCGCCACACGTGACCACCGAAGTGACGCCACGCGATCCGGCGTGGTTCGTCGAATTCCACGACCTCGTTCGTGATCTTGTACTTCACTCCGATTTTCATGTCCATGCCGAACGTGGCGCCCAACGACAGTCTCTCGGGCGCCGACGATTGGGAGTTCTGGACCGAACCCGAGCCGTCGATCTCTCCGTGCTTCGACGGATCGGCCAGCAGGTCGAAGATGGTCGCCGGATCGGCGTTCACCTTCACGGACACCGACACGATCTTGCTCGGATCTGATTTCTTGGGCACTGAACTCGACATAATCTGCTCCTTCAACGGGTTCGGGTGAGATGGGCGTGCACGGCGTCGGCGGCTCGGCGACCCGAGTACAGCGCCCCCTGAATGGATGCGGTGTCGCGGTGGTCACCGGCCACGAAGATGTTGTCACGCAGATGGACGCGCTTCTTCGGTGAGAAGGGCGGGCTCTGGTCGGGCTGTCCGTGGGCGATCCGATACGTGCGCAGATGCCGCCAGGACCCGGCCCGGGGTCCGAACATCCGTGACATCTGTTCGCGCACGGTGCTCTCGAGGCCGTCGACGAGCGAACCCGGAACGGCGGCCGCGATCAAATGGCTTCCCGCGGGGGCGTAGTGCGGGCTGATGTTGCTCATCACGGCGATGTTCAGCGCCGGACCCTCGGCGGTGCCGTCGAGAATGATGTAGCGGGATGTTGTGGGGGCCTCGTCGGCCGCGAAGTAGACGCAGGACACCGAGCGTGAACGTACCGCGGGCAATCCGAGCAACGACGCCGCAACCGGACCCTCGGTGGCCACCAGCACCGCGTGTGCCTCGACGCGTCGACCCTTCACCTCGACGCCGTCGGAGTGAATCGCGGTCACCGGTGCCGACAGATGAATCGAACCCGCATCGATGCGACCCGCCAACTGCGCCGGGATCACACCCATGCCGTGCGCGGGAACCGCCGCGTCGCCCTGGCTGAGCATGCGGAACACCACGTCGAACATGCGCCGGGAGGCATCGAGGTTCGGGTCCAGCTGGATTCCACCGACCAACGGAGTGAAGAAACGTCGCACCATTCGCTCGGAGAATCCGGCCCCACGGAGCATCTCGGCGGTGGTGATGTCGTCACCCCGCAACAACTGGGATCCGTCGCCACGACGAACCCGAGCCCGAAGCACGGCGATGCGACCCTTGTCGAGGGGAGTGCCGACGGGTGCCGTGGCGGTGGCGAGCAACGTCGACGGCTTGCGGAAGGGGTCCGACACCGTGTACCCGCGACCGTTCATCCACACCAACGCACCGGGATCGAAAGGGCGCAGATCGAGCGCATCCACGTCGAACTGTCGTTTCATCTCCGGGTACGCGGTCAGTAGTACCTGGAAGCCTCGATCGAGGAGAAAGCCGTCGACCCGGTCGGTGCGCACCCGGCCGCCGACGCCGTCGGACGCCTCGAGCACCGTGACATCGTGCCCCCGTTCACGGAGCAATCGAGCCGCCGACAAACCGGCCAATCCGGCTCCGACCACCACCACATCGGAACGCTCGGGTAACGGAGCGGTCATGTCATCGCTTCAGAAGATGACGCAACGCCGATTCGAGGTCGCGATGGATGAAGGAGTACCCGCTCGACTCGAGAACCTTGGGCAACACTTTTTGTCCCGTGAACAGCAAGGCATCGGCCAACTCGCCGCCGAGCAACAACTTGGGTCCGAAGGAGGGAACCGGCAACAGTGCCGGTCGCTTCAGAACCCTGGCGAGCACGCGGGTGAACTCAGCTTGCGTGACAGGTTCCGGGGCGGTCAGGTTGACGGCGCCGCTCACGTTGGACCGCAGGAGATGGTCGATGGCGGCCACCTCGTCGTCGATCGAGATCCAGCTCTGCCACTGGCGGCCCGAACCCATACGCCCGCCGGCGCCCAACTTGAACAACGGCAACAACTTCTTGAGCGCGCCACCCCTGGGGCTGAGCACGATTCCGGTGCGCAGGTACGCGGTGCGAACACCGGCGGCCACGGCCTTGGCGGCATTTTGCTCCCACTGCACGCACACGTCGGCGAGGAAGCTCGTCCCGGCGGCCGACGACTCGTCGAACTCGGTGTCGAGCGAGGCCCCGTAGTACCCGATGGCGGAACCGGACAGAAGAACCTTGGGCCCGTCGGCGAGATCCGCCATGGCCGACGCCAGAAGTGCGGTGCTCTTGGTGCGGCTGTCGAGGATCTCGCGTTTGTAGTCATCGGTCCAACGCTTGTCGCCGATGCCGGCCCCGGCCAGATGAACAACCGCGTCGACGCCCGTCAGGCGGTCGGCGTCGATGCGACCCGTGGCGGGGTCCCAGGCGATCGTCGAGTCCGAACTGGTGCCGGTGCGGGTGAATCGGATGACGCGATCACCAGCGGAAGCGAGGTGCGCGGCGAGCGCGGTGCCGATGAGGCCACTGGCTCCGGTGATGGCGATGGTGCGGGA
>SYCH01000126.1 GCA_005787025.1 Actinomycetota bacterium
TCGACGCCCGGCGACACCTTCACCACCCACTGCGGTGAGCCCGGCCGACCACCCGCCAGTTCGATCGCCCGATCGCGCAACCACAGCGCGAACTCGGCCTGTCCGGTGTTGTTCAGGTGAACGTCGTCGGTGAACCATCGATCTTTCGATCCGCCCCAACTGGCCCCGTCCCAATCCAGCACTCGCAACTGCGACCAGCGCTTGGCCGCGGCACGAATCGCACGGTTACCCGCGGCGTAGGTGGCGGTCCCGTTCGATTGTCGCCGTTCCGACATGGTGACCCAACCGACCACACGAACGCCCTTGGCCACCAACGCCTGCATCACCTGATCGATCTCGGACCCGAGATTGGCCTGGCTGTCGTTGTAGCCCAGCTCCACTATGGCCACGTCGGGGGTGCCCGTCAGATTGCGGGCCACGGTCAACCCATCCGCCGTGGCCGGCGAACACGAGCCGACGGTACAACGATTGGACTCGGTGTTGTAGGTCTCCGACGCGAACACCGAGTTCAACAAGGTGGGCAATTCTCCCGCTCCGGCGGAGGTGGCGATGGACGCGCCGACCGAATCGGAGATGAAGACGAAATCGTTGCTGGTGGCGAAGTCACGATTGACCAATCGCACTGTCACGGACTCCGACGGAAGGTCGTAGGCACTGCGCAACCACGCGGTGGTCTTGGTGATCGACTGTGTCCCGTTGTACAAGCGCAGGCGAACGGCCCACGCCGGCGTGCTTCCGTAAATGCCTTTGCTCACCAGGGTGGGATCGGCCTCGACCTCCATGCGCGTGATACGCGCGAGACCCGCACGAGACGCCAATCCCGCCATGTCGAGAACCCGGGTCCACCGCACGAACGGGTTGAAGTCGGTCTGATCACCGGGGTCGTCCACGGCGGGGAAGTTCACTCCGGCCGTGCGCGCACCGTTGGATGACGAGAACTCGGTGGACACCGGAACGGTCGGCGCCGCCGGTCGCACGCGAATCATGAGCGCGGTGTCGGCGATGGCGCGGTCGGTGTTGGCGTGTTCCTTGTTGGTGGCCGCCGCGCCGGCCGACGGTCGGCTGGCCGCGCCGCCGTAGACCTGGCACGAATCGGTGTCGCACGTCTTCGCGTATGGCGAGTAACGGTTCTGAGCCAGCGCGTACGAGCGAGCCGCCACCGACTGGGCACGCAGTGCATTGATCCCCAAGCCGTAGCCCCAATCACCCCAGAGCGCCGGTGATTCTCGCGGCACGACTCCACGCAGGTACTGCTCGACCGGAACGTCGTTCACCAACCGGACCGTCCCCTCGACGTTGAACGTCGCGAAGAAGTTGCCGCGGTAGTGCGTGACGGCACCCGAGGAATTGCACAGACCGAGGGTGTTCGCCGCGAGGGTGTTGGGGTCGTCGCCGCCCGGTACGGAGAATCCGAGGATCTGACTGTTGCGCGTACCGCTCGCCCGGCCCAGGTATTGCCACCATGCCAACGCATCGCTCGATGAGGGACAGGCCTGCAAAGGAAATCCCCACACGTCGAAGGCTTCGCTACCACTCACCTTGCGCGCCACGATCGAGGCGTACGAACCGGCTTGCACGACTCCGTTCAACGACCATTGCGCGTTGCCACCGGCGGCGATCACCGAAACCTGCGACGCCCCGTCGTAACTCAACATGCGCACCGTGATCCGCTGACCCACCGGAGTCGTGCCCATCACCGTGCCGCCGTAATAGTGATCGAGAATCCACCGGTAGTCGCGCGGAATGCCGTCAGGGCGACCGATCGCCCAGCCGAGTGCGCCGTATTGCGACAACCCACGACCGTGTCCGCTGCCCTGACCGTTCACCACGATGGCCACCGCTTCGTTGGGGTCGCCCGGGGCCGCCTCGGCCGGGCGGGCCGGGACACCCAAGGCCATGCTCGAGGCGAGCAGGAGCCCCACGAGGAGGGGTAGCAGGCGGCGGGTCACGGTCATGGTAAGAGGGCGTCGGGGACGCCGGAAGTATCGGCTCGAAGGCCACGGGGCTGAAGAAGTCGACCGGCGTCGGGGGGTGACGCCCATCGGTGGCGAACCGTACCGAACCCGACCCCCTCCGGTCTCGTCATCCCTGCTCAGGAGCTACTTTTGGCTCTCGGCCACGGCCAACTGGTCCACCAGATCGTTCATCGGGTCGCCGCTGTGACCCTTCACCCACTGAAAATCGGGGCGTTCGGCCTCGGGATAGGCCTCGTAGAGGGCGATCAGGACCCGCCACAGGTCGGCGTTGGCCACCGGTTCCTTCTTGGCGTTGCGCCACCCGTTGGCCTTCCAACGCACCCACCAACGGTCCTTGAAGCAGTTCACGACGTAGGTCGAATCGCTCACGATCACCAGTCGTGTGGTTTGCGCGCGCGCCACCGGACCCATGGTGCGGATGGCCTCGATGGCCGCCACCAACTCCATGCGTTGGTTTGTGGTTCGCGGCTCGCCGCCCGAGCCCCGCGGATCACCATCGGGTGCCACGGCCCACGCCCAGCCACCCGGTCCGGGGTTTCCGCTGCACGCGCCGTCGGTGTAGACGGGCAACACGCGGTCGATCGAATGGGCGGACGTCGGAGTGTTCATGGGTTGCTCATGTTCGCACACGTAACACCTACCAATCGGTAACCGTGCGAGACTGACTGCATGCTGTTCGACGGTTCCGTGCATCAACTCCCCGACACCGATCCCGGCGAAACCCAAGAGTGGCTGGACTCGCTCGACGCCGTCATCGACGTTCACGGCAAGGTTCGCGCTCGCTATCTGCTCTCGCGTTTGCTCGAACGGGCACGCGAATCGCAGGTCAGTTTCCCCGCCACGGTCTCCACGCCCTACGTCAACAGCATTCCGCGAGAACACGAACCCTGGTTCCCCGGCGACGAGCACATCGAACGTCGCATTCGCGCGTACATCCGCTGGAACGCCGCCGCCATGGTGGTGCGGGCCAACAAGCATGCCGAGGGCATCGGCGGCCACCTGTCCACGTTCGCCAGTTCGGCCTCGCTGTACGAGATCGGCTTCAACCACTTTTTCCGCGGCAAGGACGACGGCACCGCCGGCGACCACATCTACTTCCAGGGCCATGCCGCACCGGGTGTGTACGCCCGCGCCTTCCTCGAGGGACGCCTGAGCGAGAACGACCTGGACCATTTCCGTCGCGAGATCGGCCGTGATGGACGCGGACTCTCCAGTTATCCGCACCCGCGACTGATGCCCGATTTCTGGGAGTTCCCCACCGTCAGCATGGGACTCGGCCCCATCAGCGCCATCTATCACGCGCGCTTCAATCGGTATCTGCTCAATCGTCAACTGGACGACACCAGCAACAGTCGCGTGTGGGCGTACATCGGCGACGGCGAGACCGACGAGCCCGAGACCCTGGGCGCTTTGTCGCTGGCCTCGCGCGAACAGCTCGACAACCTGGTCTTCGTCGTGAACTGCA
>SYCH01000010.1 GCA_005787025.1 Actinomycetota bacterium
CACTCCGTTGGAGGGGATTCCTCCGGTTCCGGTGATGGTGTACGTGAGGTCGGGGGCGGAGCCTGTGTAGTTGCCGACGCGGGATACGGGAACGCCGCCGGTTCCGTCGCGGGTGTCGAGCACGCGCGAGGGCGGAACCGGGGTGAATCCGAGGGTGTTGCCGGCCATCGCGGTCCACGCCGCCTCGAGACCGACGCCGGCGTTGACGGCTCCGTTGTAGGGCTGCAACGACCACTGGTTCGACCACTCCGGATCGTTGGGCACGGTGGCGGCGAAACGTGGATAGTCGGGCGAGGCGGAGACCACCAAGCCGTCAGTCTCGAGTGATTGAGCCAGCTGTTCGGCCTCGGCGGTGGTGATGGGTTCGTCGAGCACGATGGTCTCGAAGCGATCACCGAGTTGGCGACCTCGCACGGCATCGAGATCGGTGAGATCCTCGACCAAGGCTTGGGCCGCCAGCGACGTCCGACCGGGAAGGCGCTCGACGATGAGCGCCGAGACCATCGTGTCGTCGGCAGCGTGGTCGACCCCGGTGTTCGTCGGCAGCGCACTGGTGGTCGTCGGCCCCCCGATGACGCCGAGGGCGAGTACGAGCACGACAACGGTGGAACGGAGAGTCTTCATCGCAGTGCCTCGGTGAGGACGCGAATACTGCGCGTGTCGATGGGGTCACTGACCAGGATGACTTCGTCGGCGCCGGCATCGCGCATCTCCCGAATGCGGGCGAGCACGTCCACGACGGTTGCCGCCGAGTATTCGACGGGTCGCGGCCGTTCACCGGCATCGGGGTCAGTCACCACCAACAGGCACGCACTGCGCTTCAGCGTGGTTTGGTCGCGCCCGACGTCGTCGCAGAGTCGGGAGATACGTCCGTTCAGCGTCGCGAAACCGTCCGCGGAGTTGCCGAACCAGTCGAACCAGGTGTTCCACCACGTGGCAGTGGGCAAGGCAGCCCGCAGGACCCGGTCACCGACCGATCCGATCATGAGGGGCACCGGTCGCGCCGGAGTGGGCAGCAGCACGGCGTCGTCGATCTCGTGGAACTGCCCGTGGTGGGTCACCCGACGTCCCTCCACCAAGGGTCCGATGACGGCCAGAGCCTCCTCGAAACGCGCCGCTCGTCGATCGAAGGGAATGCCGAACGCATCGAACTCGGGCCGGTTCCAACCGGCCCCGAGACCGAGGATGAATCGGCCCCCACTGATCTCGTCGATGGTGGCGGCCATCTTGGCCAACACCGCGGGGGGATGGAATCCGGCGCAGGCCACCAAGGGTCCGAATTCCACGCGCTCGGTCTCGGCGGCCAGTGCCGCCAACATGGTCCAGGCCTCCCACGGCCCGCGCTCGGGTCGACCGTCGCCGCGGTACAGCAGGTGATCGCCCAGCCACACGCTGTCGAAACCGTTCTCTTCGGAAACCCGGATCATCGCGCGGTACTCGGGCCAACGCACGACGCGTTCGACCTCGGGCAACTGGATACCGACACGGATTCCGTCGACGAGGCTCACGAGTTCAGGCTACGGACGTGCCCGACAGGGGTGTCGCGGTCTACGGTTGGAAACGGGCAAGATCGGGGGCGCTACATGGGGGAAGAACAGGACATCCGTAGCGATCCGCGCACGATCGACACCGCGTGGATGGCCCGCGTGTTGGATGACGCCGGAGTGTCGGCGGGCGCCACCTTGACGGACTGTCGTTTCGAGGGATTCGTGGGCACCGGCCAGACCGGTTGCAACGGCCGTTTCTCGCTGACATGGGACGAGACCGCGGGGCGACCCGCCACGGTGATGGGCAAGTTCCCCTCGCTCGACGAAACCGCTCGTGCCACGGGCTTCGGTGGCAGTGCGTACGTCACCGAGTACAACTTCTACAGTCGCGTCGCACCCACGGTGAACGTTCGCGCACCGAAGTGCCACCACGCGGCGTTGAATCTCGAGGCCCAACAGTTCTGTCTCATCATGGAGGACCTGAACGGGTCCGAACAGGGTGACCAGTTCGTCGGGCTCACTCTCGACGAGGCCGAGTTGGCCATCGAGCAGGCGGTGCTCATGCACGCGCCACGCTGGGGTGACCCCACCTTGTCCGAGGTCGCGGCCAACCCCGCCACCATCGACGAACGCGCGGCCATGCTGTCGATGATCTACTCGATGATGCTGCCGGCGTTCATCGAGCGACTCGGTGAGCGACTGGAGGAACCGATCGCCCGCATCGTGCAGGACTTCGCCCCGCACGTGGCGCGCTGGGCCATGGGTTCGGGCACCCCGCTCACGCTCGCGCACTACGACTTTCGACCCGACAACTTCCTCTTCGCCCGCACGCCCGACGCACCGCCGTTGGTGATCGTCGACTGGCAAACCGCCAATCAGGGGCTGGGCATGGTGGACGTGTCCTACATGATCGCGGGCAGCTTCACGCCCGAGCGCCGCCGCGAGGTGGAGCACGAGTTGCTGGAGTCGTACCGCGGGCGCATGAACGCCGCCGGCGTCGCCTACGACCGCGACACGGCCTGGCGGGACTACCGCTTCGGTTCGTTGTGGGGGCTGATCATCACGGTGTTGGCCACGTCGATGGCCGCGCGAACCGAACGTGGCGACGACTTGTTCGTGAAGATGGCCACCCAGCACGGCCATCAAGCCATCGACCACGACGCGATGAGTCTGGTGAAGTGAACTCGGCGAAATGAAACGGAGAACCACGTGACGACCACCTTCGACCCCGACCAGTTGCGAGACAAGTACCGGCTCGAGCGCGACAAGCGCTTGCGCGAGGACGGCAACGATCAATACGTCGACATCTCCGACTACGCGCAGTACCTCGACGATCCGTACACGCGTCCCTCCACGCGGGAGCCCTTGTTCGACGAGGTGACCGTGGCCGTCATCGGTGGTGGCTTCGGCGGCTTGTTGGCCGGCGCGCGTTTGCGCGAGGCCGGCATCGAGGATCTGCGCGTCATCGAGAAAGGTGGCGACTTCGGCGGCACCTTGTACTGGATTCGCTATGCTGGCGCGGCCTGCGACGTGGAGTCGTTCATCTATCTGCCGCTGTTGGTGGAGATCGGCTACATCCCGAAG
>SYCH01000127.1 GCA_005787025.1 Actinomycetota bacterium
CACGCAGATTCCGGTGATGCCACCGCCGATGACGATCACGTCGAGTTCACCCGACGTGAGGTCGATCATCGATGAGTCGAGCGGGATACTGACGGGCATCGCGGGATTTCAGAACAGGCGCGCGGTGAGTTTCTTGCGCCAACCCGCGGTGCGGGGGTCCTCGGCGCCCATCAACTCGAGAATGTCGAGGAACTGCTGACGCGCGTCTTCGTCGGCCTTCACGCTGTCGAGCAGCGCGGCCAATCGATCGTCGAAATCGTCGGCGGGGCGCATCGACACGCGCGCCGCCGCGGCGGCTTTGCGAACTTCGTCGGTCTCGGGAACGCGCGCCAAAAGAGCCAACGCGTCCTCCCCATCGCCGCGCGCCGTGAGAATCCCCGCTAGGGCCACGATGGCCGACTCGTTGCCGGGATCGATTCCGAGGACCGCACGCAGACTCTCCTCGTCGCCCTTGGCCAACAGATCCGAAATCACCTCGTCCTGGGCCGTGGGCAACAACATGTCCACGTATTGCTTCACCACGTGTTCGGGCTGTGCGCCCTGGAACATGGGCATCGCACGACCGTCGGCGACCGCGAACACCGCGGGTATCGACTGAACCCGGAACGCTTGCGCGATGCCGGGATTCTCGTCGATGTTGACCTTGGCCAGCACTACTTTGCCGTTCGTCGCGGCAACCACTCGTTCGATGATCGGACCCAACGTCTTGCAGGGTTCGCACCACGGAGCCCAGAGGTCCACCACCACCGGCACGGTCATGGAGCGAGCCAGAACGTCGTTCTCGAAGGACTCGTCGGTGACATCGATGAACATGTTCCAGACGCTACCGGCGTTCCCCCGACGGCTCACGTTCGTGACGGGTCGACCCGTCGAAACGCGTCCCCGCAGGGCTACCGTATGCGCCGTGACCGACGTACCCGGCATACGACTCGATGCGGTCACCGGTTGGTTGCACGACCACGTGGAAGGCGCGGAAGGTCCGTTTCGCTTCGACATCATCGCCGGTGGCCATTCGAACCTCACGTACCGCGTGACGGCCGCCAACGGGAATCGGTTCGTTCTTCGGCGACCACCGCTCGGTCACGTGCTGGCGAGTGCGCACGACATGGGTCGCGAGCACCGCATCATCCACGCGCTGCAGGACACCCCGGTTCCCGTCGCCCCCGCCGTCGGGTACTGCGACGACCCGTCCGTCAACGACGCTCCCTTCTACGTGATGACGTTCGTCGATGGTCTCGTCATCCGCGATCGCGAGGCCGCCGAGACGTTGCTGACTCCCGCGGCTTGTCGTCGCGCCAGCGAGTCGATCGTCGACACGATGGCCGCCATTCACCGCGTCGACCCCACCAAGGTCGGTCTCGGCGATCTCGGTCGCCACGAGGGTTACATCGCTCGGCAATTGAAGCGTTGGTACGGCCAATGGAACCAGCAGAAAACCCGAGACCTGCCAGCGGTCGATCGGGTTCACGATGCGTTGCTGGCCCGCATCCCCGAACAAGGCCCGGCCACGCTCGTGCACGGCGACTATCGGCTCGACAACTGCATGGTCGACACCAACGGCGAGGTGATCGCGGTTCTCGACTGGGAGATCTGCACCCTCGGTGACCCGATGGCCGACCTCGGTCTGCTGATGGTCTACTGGACCGGCCCCGGCGACGACGCGTCGGCCTGGACCGGCTCGGCCTGTTCGGCACCGGGGTTCCTCGACCGCGACGATCTGGCCGCCCGCTACACCGAGGTCAGTGGACGCGACACGTCACAGCTCGACTTCTACGTGGCGTTCGCGTTCTGGAAATTGGTCTGCATCCTCGAGGGCGTGTACGCCCGATATCTCGGCGGAGCGCTCGGACAACGCGATCCCGCCGAACTCGAACCGTTCAACCAACAAGTTCTCGGTGCGGCGGCGCGCGCCGAAGAAATGCTCGGACGATTGAAATGACATCCATTCCCGATGTCGAACTGAACGGGGATCTGCCTCACCTCGACAAGCCGGTTCTGGTGGTCATGTTGCAGGGTTGGATCGACGCGGCCGGCGCAGCGAACGAGGCCATGAACGCCATCGAAGCGCAGATCAATCCACTTCCGATCGCCACTTTCGACGCCGACGTGTTCATCGACTTCCGTGCGCGGCGTCCGACGATGGAGATTCGCGACGGTCGCAACAGCAACATCGAGTGGCCCAGCATCGATCTGTACGCCGGTCACGACCGCAACGGTCGTGACGTACTGATCCTCACCGGTTTCGAGCCCGACTCCGGGTGGCACCGATTCGCGTCGGCCGTTCGCGAATTGTGCGTTCGACTCGAGGTGTCGATGATGGTCGGGCTCGGGGCCTACCCCTTCCCCACCCCGCACACGCGGCCGAGCAACCTCTCGTGCACCACCCCTTCGGCGGATCTGCTGAACGAGCACGCCTTCGTCCGCACCTCCGTCGACGTTCCCGCCGGCATGGCGGCCGTCCTCGAGCAAGTGCTCCACGACGCCGGTATCCCCTCCATCAGCATCTGGGCCCAGGTTCCCCAGTACATCCCGGCCATGACCTATCCGGCCGCCGCGGTGGCTCTGCTCGACGGCCTGAAGGACACCGCGGGTCTGCTCTTCGATCGCGGTTCCCTGCAACAGGAGGCGGTCATCCAGACCGAACGCCTCGATCGACTCGTGGCGAAGAACTCCGAGCATCAGGAGATGGTGCAGAAATTGGAACAGGCCTACGACGCCATGCTCCCCCGAGACACCGTGCTCCCCCGAGACGCCAACGCCACCCGACACGACGGCCAGCAGCTTTCCGAGAAGGACATCCCGACCCCCGAGGAACTCACCGCCGAATTGGAAGCCTTCCTGCGCGACGCGAATCCCGACCTGCCCTGACGCGCGCACTAGGTTCTGGTCGTCCCCGAGTCGAGGAGAATCCATGAAAGTCGATGGTGGCATCAGCCTGAATCTGCACGAGGCCGCGGCCAGTGCCAAAGAAGCCGAGGCCGCCGGATACAGCGGTGCCTGGACGGCCGAAACCAACCACGATCCTTTCCTTCCGTTGCTCTTGGCGGCCGAACACACCTCGACCGTGGAATTGGGAACGTCGATCGCGGTGGCATTCGCGCGCAGTCCGATGACCCTGGCCAACACCGCCTGGGACTTGCAGGCGTACTCGAACGGTCGGTTCATCCTCGGGCTGGGTAGCCAGATCCAGCCGCACATCACCAAGCGCTTCAGCATGCCGTGGAGCAAGCCCGCCGCCCGCATGCGCGAGATGGTGTTGGCCATCCATGCGATCTGGGACACCTGGCTCACCGGAGCCAAACTCGACTTTCGCGGCGAGTTCTACACCCACACCTTGATGACCCCTTTCTTCACCCCGGCGGCATCGGACATCTCGGCCGTCGGTAAGCCGAAGATCTTCCTGGCCGGTGTGGGCGAACTGATGACCGAGGTCGCCGGCGAAGTCTGCGACGGATTCATCTGTCACGGCTTCACGACCGAGCGCTACCTCCGCGAGGTCACCATCCCGGCCCTCGAGCGTGGCCGCGCCAAGGCGGGCAAGACGATGGAGGGTTTCGAGGTCGTCGGACCGAGTTTCGTCGTCACCGGGAACAACGAGGACGATCTGGCCAAGGCCAGCGCGGGCACGCGTCAACAGATCGCGTTCTACGGATCCACGCCGGCGTATCGACCCGTTCTCGAGCTGCACGGCTGGGGCGACCTCCAGGACCGGCTGAACTCGCTGTCGAAGCAGGGCAAGTGGGTGGAAATGGGCAACGAGATCACCGACGAGGTGTTGAACACCTTCGCCGTGGTGGGCGAGCCCGAGCACATCGCGCCCGAGTTGACTCACCGGTACGGAGACGTGATCGAGCGCATCTCGTTCTACGCCCCGTACAAGAGCGACCCCGAGCGTTGGGGCAAGGTCATGGCCGCCCTGCGGGCCGCCTGATCCGTTCAGAGTTCCTCAAGAACGACCCCGACAACTGACCGGAGCCCGGCCCCGATCGTGACCACCAGTGCCGACGGATGTCCCATCCCCGTCGGCAAGGGGTCCACATGTACACCACGTCGCGTCGTCATCTGGCGGCCACGTTGACCGCTCTGATCACCATCTCCCCCCTCGTTCCCGTGATCGCCTGGTCCGTCAGCGCTCGAGCTGGCGAGCGCGAATCCGCATGCATCGAGACGGTGGTTTTCACGACGGCGGGGCGTGATGATGCCGTCGTTTCACGCTCGTGTCCGGGGCGCATCGCCGCCCCGAGCGATCTGGTGGCCCCGAGCCTCACCACCATCGACATCCGCAACATCAACCCCTGAGGTTCACTCCACCAATTCGAGGCCGTCGCTCAGGTACGTCTCGCGACACTTGGAGCGTTGCAGCTTTCCACTGCTCGTCTTGGGCAATGTTCCCGGGCGAACGAGCATCACGTCGCGGGCCGGGAGTCCCGACACCTCGAGAGCCGCGTGATGAATCGCCTGGCGCACCGATTCGGGATCGTCGGTCTTGACCTCGGCCACCACCACCACGGTCTCCTTGCCCTTGTAACCCTCGACGCCGAAGGCGATCACGTTGCCGGCTCGCACCCCCTCGATGGTCCCGACCGCGCGTTCGATGTCCTCGGGGAACACGTTTCGACCGCCCACGATGATGACGTCCTTGATGCGACCGCAGATGACCAATTCGCCGTCGAGCAAATAGGCGAGATCGCCGGTACACAACCAGCCCTCGTGGAACATCGCGCGGGTCGCGTCGGGACGCTTGTAGTAGCCGGGGGTCACGCTCGTTCCCCGCAACAACAACTCACCGACGTGACGCTCGGGAAGATCCACTCGCGTCTCGGGATCGACGACGCGCATGTCCAAACCCGGCACCGCTTTGCCGAGCAAAGGCAGACGTCGGACGGCGAGGTCGGGTTCGTCGATCAGCGATTGCGGACTCACCGGTCGCGCCAGGCGGTCGCGCTCCATCACCACCCGATCCACGTCGTCACAGCGCAACCCCCGATGACGCGGGGGGAACGCGCCACCGATGGCCACTTCGGCCATTCCGAACGCCGGAAAAATGCTGCCCGCCGAGAATCCGAACGGTTCGGCCGCGGCCACGAAGGCATCCACCGCGTTGGGATCGACGGGTTCGGCTCCCGACAACGCCAAGGTCAACGAGGACAGATCGATCTCCGTCATCCGCTTCAACGCCCTGGTCGCCAATACCCACGCGAAGTTGGGTCCGGCGGTGGCCGTTCCCTTCCAATCACTGATCCATTGCAACCAACTACCCGGATGAGCCATGAAGTCCTGGGGGCCCGCCTGCACCAGTTGAACACCGTTGAGCATCGGAATGGACAGGAATCCGACCAGACCCATGTCGTGATAGAGCGGCAACCACGACACCATCACCTCGGTGGTGTCGAGTTCGGCCGCCGCGCAACTGGCATCCACGTTCGCCGTGAGCACCCGATCGGGAATCATCACGCCCTTGGGCTTCGACGTCGAGCCGCTGGTGTACTGCAGAATCACCAATCGATCGGGATCGTGTTCGGGGATCTCCAGTCGATCGCCGTTCGGCCGCCCCGGACCCGGCAACACCGCGTTCATCGACATCGTGGGCGGATCACCCGGAGCGGACTCGTAGAACGCGGCCAACTGGTCGTCGATCAACACCAACTTGGCGTCGCCGTGGCGGATGCGGGCCCGCGTGCCCTCCACGAACGCCTCGAGCGAGGCCATGCGCATCGGAAGCGGCAGAACCATGCTGGCCATACCCGACATCCAGCAACCCCGGATGACGGTCATCAGCGCCCGACTGGTGGGACCGAGGATCGCCACGTGATCGCCTGGCACGAGCCCCATCGACTGAAGGATCGCACCAACCGCGCGCGCGTCGTCGTGAATCTCGCGCCAGGACACGAAGGCCGGACCATCGACGGGGATCACGCTGTTGCCGACGAATCGCACGCCCGTCGGGGCGTCGGCCGACTCTTCGAGTCGATCGATGACCGAGCCGGTGGGCAAGGGTCGCGGTGGTGTGGTCGGGCTGTTCATGGTGGGCGCCATCGGGCAATGAAAAGGTAGTTCTCCGACCAACGGCCGCCGGTGACCATCGGCGCTTTCCGCTCGTGGAGATACGCCCTCGACCGGGTTGCCGTTACCCTTGGAATGTCATGTCATCTGCGAGCAACGACCAGACCGGGGACGACGCACCGTCGTTGCGTTACACCGCCCGTCTCGCCCAGGACATCGAGGTTCGTTGGCAGGATCGCTGGGAGCGCGAGGGCACCTTCGAAGCTCCGAATCCGGCCGGCCCGATCGGTGAGCCCTCCAAGGTGGCCGGTCGACCGAAGTTGTTCGTGCTCGACATGTTCCCCTATCCCAGTGGCGCCGGCCTGCACGTGGGCCACCCGTTGGGTTACATCGCGACCGATGTTTACGCCCGCTTCAAGCGCATGACCGGATTCAACGTGCTTCACGCCCTCGGCTACGACTCGTTCGGACTGCCCGCCGAACAGCACGCCATCACCACCGGAGTGCATCCCCGCGTCAACACCGAGTCGAACGTGGCGAACATGCGTCGACAGCTGCGTCGACTCGGATTGGGCCACGATGCCCGTCGGAGCGTGTCCACGACCGACGAGGACTTCTATCGCTGGACCCAATGGATCTTCCTCCAGGTCTGCAACAGTTGGTACGACGAGCGAATCGGCAAGGCCCGCCCGATCGCCGCGTTGGAGGTCGCGTACGCCGAGGGCTCCATCAACACACCCTCGGGCGATTCGTGGTCGAGCATGACATCCGCGCAACGACGGGCCGCCGTAGATGCGAGACGCCTCGCCTACCTGTCGCACGCGCCGGTGAACTGGTGCCCGGGCCTCGGCACGATCCTCGCCAACGAGGAGGTCACCGCCGACGGTCGCAGCGACATCGGCAACTATCCGGTCTTCAAGAAGAACATGCGTCAGTGGATGATGCGCATCACGTCCTACGCCGACCGCCTGCTCGACGATCTCGACCGTTTGGATTGGCCCGAACCGATCAAGTTGATGCAGCGCAATTGGATCGGCCGCAGCGAGGGTGCCCGCGTGGACTTCGGCTCGCACGCCGGAATCATCACCGTCTTCACCACGCGGCCGGACACCTTGTTCGGTGCCACCTTCATGGTGCTGGCTCCCGAGCATCCTCTGGTGGAAGCACTCACCATGCCCGACAATCGCGACGCGGTACGCGCGTACCAGGCGGCGGCCGCGGCCAAGGACTCGATCGACCGCCAGGACGAGACCCGCGAGAAGACCGGGGTGTTCACGGGCTCGTACGCCGTGAACCCGGTGAACGGAGCACGCATCCCCGTCTGGGTCGCGGACTACGTCCTGATGGGCTATGGGACCGGCGCCATCATGGCCGTGCCCTGCGGCGACCAACGCGACTTCGAATTCGCCCGACGGTTCGGACTCTCCATTCCCGCGATCCAACAACCGCCGTCGGAATGGTTCGAGACCCGAGAACTTCCGATTCAGTCCGGCTCCGCCGTGGACACGAGCGCGTGGTCCGAGGCCTTCGTCGGCGACGGCGCCTACATCAACTCCTCGAACGACGGCGTCTCCCTGAATGGCATCGCCTCGATCGAAGAGGGCAAGCGCCTCATGAACGACTGGCTGGCGACCAACGGGCACGGCGAAGCGACCATCAACTTCAAACTGCGCGACTGGCTCTTCAGCCGTCAGCGCTACTGGGGCGAGCCGTTTCCCATCGTGTACGACGAGGACGATCAACCCGTCGCCCTTCCCGAGTCGATGCTGCCGGTCCTCCTGCCGGAACTGGAGGACTTCAAGCCCCAGGCCCTCGACCCCAACGACGACGTCACCGACCCCATTCCTCCGTTGGCCCGGAGCGCGGAGTGGCGCGAGGTCACCCTCGATCTCGGTGACGGACCGCGAACGTACCGTCGTGAGATCAACGTCATGCCGCAGTGGGCCGGGTCGTGCTGGTACGAACTGCGCTATCTCGATCCGACCAATCAGGATCGTTTCGTCGATGCCGCCGTCGAGAAGTACTGGATGGGGCCCGCCGATGGCGGCAACGGGACCACCGGGCACACCGGTGGCGTCGACCTGTACGTGGGTGGCGTCGAACACGCCGTGCTGCACCTTCTCTACGCGCGCTTTTGGCACAAGGTCCTCTTCGATCTCGGCCACGTGTCCAGTTCGGAACCCTTCCATCGACTCTTCAATCAGGGGTACGTGCAGGCGTACGCGTACCGCGATCCGCGGGGCCAAGCGGTCCCCGCCGCCGAGGTCGAGGAGCGCGACGGAAAGTACTTCTACGACGGCGAAGAGGTCGCTCGCGAATACGGCAAGATGGGCAAGAGCCTGAAGAACATCGTCACGCCCGACGAGATGTACGACGAATACGGAGCCGACACCTTCCGCTTGTACGAGATGAGCATGGGACCACTCGACGCCAGTCGGCCATGGAACACCCGAGACGTCGTCGGCATGCAGCGATTCCTGCAGCGCGTGTGGCGCAACGTGGTGGACGAGAGCACCGGTGAATCCAAGGTGACCGACTCCGCTTGTCCGACCGAGTTGCGCAAGCTTCTCCACCGCACCATCGACGGTGTGCGCTCCGACATGGATGGCCTGCGTTTCAACACCGCGATCGCCAAGCTGATCGAACTGAACAACGCCCTCACCCAGCACGTCACGGCGCACGGCGGCACCCCGCGTGAGGCCGCCCTCGCTCTCACGCGCATGCTCGCCCCCCTCTGCCCGCACATGGCCGAGGAGATCTGGAGCCGGCTCGGCCACGTCGAGACCATCACCTACGAAGCCTTCCCCGATGCCGATCCGTCGATGCTGGTGGACGACACGATGGAGTACCCGGTTCAGATCAACGGCAAGGTGCGCGCCCGCATCGAGGTGACCACCGGAGCCGACCTCGCCACCGTCGAGTCGATCGCGCTGGCCGACGAACGAGTGGTGGCGGCGCTCGCGGGGGCCACCCCCAAGAAGGTCATCGTCGTACCCGGCCGCATGGTGAACTTGGTCCTGTGATCTCCGGCGTCATCGAGGGCTTCTACGGAACTCCGTGGTCGTGGAGCGATCGCAAGGCGTGCATCGAGTTGCTCTCGCACTTCGACGCGAACGCCTACGTGTGGGCCGGAAAGTCCGAACCTCGTCATCGTGATCTCTGGCGTGACCCGTTCACGACCGACGAGTTGGAGGGATTCTCCGACTTGTCGCGTCATCGAGACGGAGTTCGGTTGATCGTCGGGCTGACGCCCGGCGCCGATGCCACGGCCGCTGATGTCGTCCACAAACTCCGACCGGCGATCGATGCCGGTGCGCACGGAATCGCCCTGCTCTTCGACGACCTTCCCGTGCTCGACGCCGCCGCGCGCCATCGCACGTTGGCCAACGAGGTCGAGCAAACGTTCGCTCGCCCCGTCTGGTTGACCCCCACGCACTACTCCGGCCTCGGTGGTTCCCCGTACCTGACCGAACTCATGAACGGACTCTCGTCTTCGGTCGAGGTGATGTGGACCGGTGAGCACGTGGTGACCGACCGCATCGGGCCCGACGATGTGCGGGCCCGAACTCTCGCCTGCGGGGGTCGAGCACCATTGCTCTGGGACAACACGCCCGTGAACGACGCGCTCATGAGCGAGGCTCTTCACCTCGGCCCGTACGCCGGGCGCGATCCCGCGATTCGTGACGGCCTGGCGGGAGTGCTGATCAACCCGATGATGTTCGCCCGAGCTTCGATGCCCACCATCGCCAGCGCCATGGCCTGGTGTCGCGGCGACGACCCCTTGACAACGTGGGAGCGGGCCATCGATGAGCGCGGTTGGCGACGGTTGGCGCAAGCCACCGCGTTTCCCGATGATCCGCACTGGCCCGGGGCGCGACCCTCGCGGCAATGGTGGGAGGACGTGGCCACATTGGAGGCTGACGACATCGACGACGGTTGCGTGCCCTGGGTGAACGGTGCGCGCGAAGGGGCCCGCTTGGCGATCGCGGCCCTCGACCTCATCGAACGTCCCGACACCGACCCTCAACGGCACGCCATGGCCGCCATCGGACTGGTGATGGCGTGGCGCGCTTGGCACCGTGAACCGGTCTTGACCTTCGGCGGCGGTCCTCGCATCCGTCCCGTGCTGACGAACGACGATCACGGTCGCTTCAGCTACGACGGGCGATCCATCTCCTACTCGTCATCTCTGGTGGACGATCTGGTACGGCGCGCCACGCGCTAGCCCCGTCGCGGTCACCGACGACGAATCGTCAATTCCACTTCGGCGTTCGCACCCGCTGGGGTCGACGCGACGAACCGAGGTGGGTCACCGCCACGGCACCGGGGTGCATCGAGGCGCCGTCATCGTGGCCACCCAGAACCTCGCCCACTGTCTTCACGCCGGTCAGCACCGGTGAGCCGTCCACGTCCACATGGTCGGCGTCGTAGTAGTCGAACCACGGGAATCCCCATTCGGCGTATTGCTGCGCCGTGACGGGCGTCGACGGTTGCGGCTCGCCGGTGAGCGCCGTCCAGTTGTTGGCATCGGTCAGATGCACCCACACGCGGGCGGACGGCTTGCTTCGCCAGTCCGACTTGGCGAAATCGGACCGGTAAATCTCCTGCTGGATCAGGCCACCGGCCCCAATGCCCATGGACGTCATGCACGCCAGCGGCTCGACGAAGTAGCAGACATCGGGGGGCGGGCTCGACGCGCAAATCCATCGATCCTGTCGGTGGTGCCAACGCTCGAGGGCCTCGTCGGTGAGTTCCCACACCACGATCTGCACCCCGCCCACGGGAGTCTCGTCGCTCAACTGTTCTTCGACGGTGGCGCCGTCTCCGAGGCGCGCCGCCACGAACTGACGAACTTCTCCGGTCTCGGTCTTGAACCCATCGAGCCACGGCTGAGTGGTTCCCACGATGAAATTCTGCTTGCGGTGACGCAGGCGCTTCTCGAGCTTGTCGCCCGTGACCGCGCAGCGAAGACCGGTGCCGACCTGGATGGCGACGGGGACGTTCGAATGGAACGACAACCACATGGCCTCGCGCTGATAGATGGGCATGACCACTCCGCCGCGTTCGACCATGTCGACC
>SYCH01000128.1 GCA_005787025.1 Actinomycetota bacterium
GAGCACCGCGTTGCAGGCCCAGCAGTTCATCGTGACCCAGCCCACCAATGCCGCCGAGACCGTCGGTAAGCAGACCGCCACGAAGGTGTACTACGTGCCCGGTTACGAAAGTGGTGCGGCCGCGGTCGCCGAGGTGTTGGGAGGCGTGCCCATCGAAGCCGTTCCCACTCCGGCTCCCGTGGAATCGGGTGAATTGGGTGAGGCCACCGTGTTGGTCCTGCTCGGCACCGATTTGGCCGGCAAGTTGTTGCCCGGCGCGTTACCCACCGCACCGACCGACACGACCACCACCGTCGCTCCGGCCTGATTCGCGCGCGACTCCGGGGTCGCGTCAGGCGGTCATCGCTCGCAACACGTCGAGAGCCGCGTGTTCGATGCACCACAGCGGTTCGTTCGTCGCGCGATCGATTCCGTTCGACATGCTGATGTTCGCGATCGGGCTCGGAAGCACCAACGCCCGATCGAGATCGTCGTCCAGATCCACGCGACCGACGATGGCCCCGACGCGCTTGCCCAACCGCGCGGCCGCCTCCATCACGCCACCGACCACCTTGCCGTCGTAGCTGGTGTGGTCCAGGCAGCCCTCACCGGTGATCACGACGTCGGCCGCTTTCATGCGTGACTCGAGGTTCACCTCGTCGGCGACCAACTCGAAGCCGGGGATCAAGGTGCCGCCGAGGGCCACCAGTCCACCGGCCAAACCGCCGGCGGCCCCGGCACCCTCGATCGTGGACACGTCGACGCCCAGATTCTCCTTGTACATCTGCACCAATCGCTCGAGACGCCCGGTGAGTAGACGAATCTGACTCTTGGTGGCGCCTTTCTGCGGAGCGAACACCGATGCGGCATCGACGAAGCGGGTGGTGACGTCGCATGCGATGAGGAACTCGACGTTCTTCAAACGAGCCGGGGCGTGAATGGCGCGCACCGCGCCCAACCCACCATCGGTGGTGGCCGATCCGCCGAGGCACACGATGATGCGTTCGGCACCGAGGTCCAGCGCGCGATCGATCAGTTCTCCGGTTCCGGTGGTCGAAGCGGCGATCGGATCGTTGTGTTCGCGGCCACCGACGAGCGTCAGGCCCGACGCCCGGGCCATCTCGATGACCGCGGTGCCCTGATGGAATCGCCAAGCGGCCACCACCGGATCACCCAAGGGGCCGGTGACGGTGTTCTCGCGATTCGGCCCCCCGAGAACGTCGAGCGTGCCCTCTCCGCCATCGGCCAGCGCCACTTCGTCGCACTCGAAGCCGAGTTCCCAACACGCGTGCCCGATGGCGCGCGCCACATCGGCGGCCGACGCGGTGCCCTTGAACTTGTCGACCGCGGCCAGAACTCGCACTACGACAGTCTGTCCTGATTCTCGCGATGCACTATTCTCGAGATCATGAATCTCACTGTTCTTCGACGAATCTCCGCTTTGGCCCTCGCCACCACGACCGCTTTCACGTTGGTGTCATGCGGTGGCAGCGACGAGCCTGCTGGCGACCAGGTCGCGGCCGCCGAGTTGTACATCAAGCTCTACAGCCCGTCGGATCCGGATTGTGTGCGGTCCGAGCACAAGAAGGTCGACAACGAGACGGCCACCAACCTTCTCGAGGCGTACAAGGCGTACGAGGCCTACGACTACGAGAAGGAAGACGCTGCCTACGCCGCCATCGGCGAGGAAGCGATGACCAAGTTGACAATGGCACTGAACAAGTGCTCCATGGGCTGACGCTCCCAGCGTCAGCGTTTCGGTTGGGATATTCCCGACTCGCTCGGTAGGGTTTCGGACATGGCCGTCACCGTGCGCATCCCCACCACACTTCGCCCGTTGTCCGGAGGAAACTCGACGGTGTCCGTCGAAGGCTCCACGCTTCGCGAGGTGTTGGCCAACCTGGATTCGGCGCATCCCGGCTTCAAGGATCGCTTGCTCGACGATCAAGGTGCTTTGCGTCGCTTCGTGAATCTGTTCGTGGCCGACGACGATGTGCGTTACCTGCAGGGTCTGGACACTCCGGTGCCGGCCGGCGAGACCGTCAGCATCATCCCCGCCGTCGCCGGCGGCTGATTTTCGTCGCCTCGGGCATTGCTTGGGCGAAATCACTCACAAAAATGACGGGCTTTCGATCCCAAGAAGAGTGGGGGTCAGGCGGGGAGGAGTTCGAGGAACTCGCGTCGGCGCCTCGGGCCCATCGGGATCTCCGGCGGACGATTCTCGCGGTCCTGCCAGATCGCGAACACGCGGTTCATCACTTCGGGATCCTTCATCATCGCGTCGGGGCTCGACAGCAGGTTCAGGTTGCGCATGAACGCGCGCAACACCACTTGATCCGATCGCAGGGCCGGCAACAACCCCTCGCGCAACACCGAACGCATGAAGGTCTTGGGATCCGAGGTGTCCGTGTCGGGGTCGTCGCCGCTCAGCATGCGCGAGGCGACTCGTCGGGCCTCGGCGTCTTGTTCCACCCCGGCGCGGTACCACGGCATGATCTCGCGTCCGATCGCCGCGTCGTACTCGACGGCCAAGGTCTGCAGGTCGTCGCC
>SYCH01000129.1 GCA_005787025.1 Actinomycetota bacterium
AGACAACGAGCGACCGAGTCGAACGACGGCCCGTCACCCACTCGAGCGGCCGCCACCAGCGCGGTCTCGATGCCGGCTCCACCCGCGAGAAGTATCGACACCAGATCGAGGTACGCCGACAATGAGGCGCGGAAGTCTCGGCGCATCACGCGAGCCCGATCACGCAACTGCCACACCGGCAGCAGAAAACCGATCACCCCGCCAACAACCGACGCCACCAGACACCAACCGACGGGAAGGGGAGTCCCGAACATCCCGGTGACCACGAACGCGAGAACCGGTAACGCGAGCCCGGCCAGACCGACCAACAGTCGTTCGGCCGCCAACGACCGCGCGTCACGCTCACACACCGCCAGGTTACGCGCGTCCACCCGACACCGATGCAACGCGAGATCGATCACGCGATCGCGGTGAACCCGCCACGACCACAGGATCATGCACAATCCGAGGCCGACACCCAGACCGAACAGCACGATCATGCCGCACCCGCCGCATCACGAGCGATGAATCGACTGACCGACTCGAACCGACCGAGGCGCGCCAACATCACCAATGAAGTCGCGAACATCGTGATGATCACCAGCAAAACCACGATCCCCGATCCCGACGCGTAGGCGCGTAAATAGTCACGTTGCAGCACGAGAAGACCGGCAACGAAGGCGACGATGACGATCGTGATGATGCGCACCGCACTGCGCAAGCGGGCCCGGGCCACCCACACCCGGGTGCGCATGCGCACATCATCACGACAACATTCCGCCAGATGCGTGAGCAACGAGACCAGATCACGTACGTGATTCTCCGCGGCCACCATGAGTGCGGCGGTCACGAAGTCCGCCAACGGGTGATCGACATCGGCGGCCAAACCCCTCAACGCCCGGGGCAACGGCATCATGCCCAGACGCGACGACAATCGCTGCACGGCGGGACGTAGAGGGTCGGGAGCGGTGGCCGCGGTGGCGACCAACGCCTGTTCCAAGCCGCGCGCCCCGGCCATGGTGTCGCGCAGTTGCTCGGTCCACACCGCCAACGCCTCCACCAACGTGGTTTCGTCACTGGTGGAGCGACCCGTCGTCCGTGGTCGACGGAGATCCAACACCCGCACTCCGCGTAATCCGCACAGGATCGACACGGCGCCACCACCAAGCGCCAGACCGAGACACAGCCGCATCATGTCGTTCATGAGCGCACCGTGTCGTTCATGCCCACACCAGTGTTTGGCCGTACCCGTGGCGCGCCAACGCCACGGCCAGATCGGTGGTCATCGGGAACTGTGCCCGCGCCTCGGAGTCATCGTCCTCCACCATGGCGAACAACTCGTTCGACGCCACCCGAGGACCGTCGGCATCCACCACCTCGCGAATACTGGTGACGCGTCGTACACCGTCGCGTAACTCCACGTGCACCACCACGTGAATGGCGTTGGCTATGAGCACGTTGACGATGTCGACGGGAAGCCCGGTGTCGGCCATGCTCACGTAGGCCGCGAGTTTCGAGAACGCCGAGCGCGTGCTGTCGGCGTGCAATGTGCACATGGAGCCGTTGTTGCCCTGGCTCATGGCCAGCACCATGGGGAAAGCCTCGGCGCCCCGCACCTCACCGACGATCACCCGATCCGGATCCATGCGCAGGGCCATGCGGGTGAGCGACGCCAGGTCGATCGCTCCTCTACCCTCGACGTTCGCACCACGAGTCTGCAACGCCTCGTGATCGGGGTGCAGATCGGCGAACCGATCGATACCTAACTCGTACGCGTCCTCGATGGTGACGATGCGCTCGTGGACGGGGATCTCGTTGATCAACGCGCGCAACAGGGTGGTCTTTCCGCTGCCGGTTCCACCCACCACGATGATGTTGCGACGCGCCAACACCGCCGCGCGCAGGAAACGCGCCACGTCCCGACTCATGAGACCGCCGCTCACCAGTTGCTCCAGGGACGACAATTGGAATTGATGCTTGCGAACCACCAACGACGGTTCCGTGGAGACGTCCATCACCGCGAACAGGCGACTTCCATCGGGAAGACACAGATTGCATTCAGCCGTGCTGGCGTCGAAGCGACGCTCACCGTGACGACTGCGTGTGGCCAGCGTGCGCACCAGCGCGATCAGTTCGTCGTCGCTGTCGGCCAACGGAGCACGCTGCTCGCGCCGGCCATCGCGGTGCTTCACCCACACCGGTCGGCTTCCCCGGGCGTGAATGTCGGTGATGTCCGGGTCGTCCAACAGAACTTGCAAAGGCCCGCACCCGAGCACCATGTCGATGGCTCGCTTCGTGAGGTCGACTTCGAGAGCCATGTCGGCGACGTACTGGGGGTCGTCGAAGAACGCCCGGGCCACGTCACGAACCACTCGCTCCTCGTCGACGAGACCGAGCGAACGTCCGGCGGTGCGGGCCTCGTGTCGAGCGTCGATGAGGGCTCCGGAGAGCACCTCGACCAGTTCGTCGATCAGTTCATCGCTCACGGGTTCACCTTCATGAGCCGGATCTCCTCGCGGCCGAGAAGAGTGACCGCCTCCTCGACACCGACCTTCAGCGTGACCACGCGACTGCCATCCAATGGATCAGAGGCAGTGACGTCCCACACCTCGAAGATCGCCGGCTCGATGGCCGTTGCGGCGGAGCCGTCGGTCTGGCGCGTCAGGGTGAGCAGTCGCACCGAATCCCCGGCCTCGATGTCGGCGGGCGCTTCACCGAGGGCCACCGTCAGACCGACCAGACCCTCGCCGTTGGCGATCGGGCTGGCCGAGCCGAGTTGAGCCGGGGTCAGCGGCGTGCCGGACGGAATGTCGACCGTGGCCCGCAAGCCGATGGCATCATCCAACGAGGACGCCCGCACCAATTCGATGTCGTCGGAACTGGTGAGGGTGATCGTGCCGAAGTCGGACTCTTCCAACACCTCACCCCGCTTCACGTCGGACGTCACCACCAACACCGAGGTGCCGACCACCGCGGACCGGCTCCAGGTCATCGCTGCGATCACGCAGGCCGCGATGATCAACGCGCCCACCGCCACCTCGGGAGTGCGTACCGCGGAGGTGCGCTTGACGGTTGGTTGACTGAGTGTCTGACTGCTCGTCTGAATCATGTTCTCTCCCGGTCGGGTGTGCCAACGAGAATGAACCATGTCCCCTTGACGTTGAATGGGTCGCGAGAACCACACCGACCTCGGCTCGGTAGATTGTCCGCGTGACCAGCGAGCCCCGTCCCACTCGCCGTCGGGCCCCCGAGGTGCTCCCTCAATCGAACGACGACTGCTGGTGTGGTTCGGGTCGGCGTTACAAGCGTTGCCACAAAGGGCTCGAGGGTCGCATCGAACCCGGGGTCGTCTCGCCGATGCGCGCCGTCCCCGACCACATCGTCAAGCCCGGTTACGCGGCCACCGGCGAGGTGACGCGCTGGAACGAGTCCGCGGTGAAGTCCCCCGAGATCATCGAGCGCATGCGTCACGCGGGCCAGATGGCCGCCGACATTCTGCGTCTGGCCGGCGACTTCGTGAAACCGGGTATGACCACGAACGACATCGACGTCTTCGTCCACGACCTCACCGTCGAACGTGGGGCCTATCCCAGCCCGTTGAACTATCACCGCTATCCCAAGAGCGTGTGCACCAGTCTGAACGAGGTCATCTGCCATGGCATCCCCGACAGCACCGTCATCGAGGACGGCGACATCATCAACCTCGACGTGACCTGCTTCGTGAACGGCGTGCACGGTGACACCAACGCCACCTTCATGGTGGGCGACGTCAGCGTCGAGGACCGGCTCTTGGTGAAGGTCACCGAGGAGTGCATGTGGCGCGGTATCGGAGCCGTGGCGCCCGGACGTCCTCTCAGCGACATCGGCAAGGCCATCGAAGACCACGCCAAGACCCACCGCATGGGTGTGGTGCGCGCCTTCATCGGCCATGGCATCGGCGAGCAGTTCCACACCGACGTCCAGGTACTGCACTACTACGACCCGCGTAACAACACCATCATGAAGCCCGGCATGGTGTTCACCATCGAACCCATGATCACCTTGGGCACCTGGCAATTCCACATGTGGGACGACGACTGGACCGCGGTCACCGCCGACGGCAAGCGCACCGCTCAGTTCGAACACATGGTGCTGGTCACCGACGACGGCGTCGAAGTATTGACCGCCGGACCCAACGCGGTCTCGCCGGGCAGATAGCGTCCCTCGCCGTGACTGAGCGCTACGTCTCGTTCGAACGCCAGCAGTGGGCCGACCTTCGCGCCGCCACGCCGATGACGTTGCGCGAGGCCGATCTCGAGAACCTGCGCGGCATCAACGAGCGCATCGACCTCGACGAAGTGGCCGCGGTGTACCTGCCGCTCACCCGCCTTCTCAACCTCTACGTCTCGGCCACGCAGAACCTGCACAAGGTCAGCGCCACGTTCCTCGGAACATTGGCCCCCAAGGTTCCCTACGTCATCGGCGTGGCCGGCAGCGTGGCCGTGGGCAAGAGCACCTTCGCCCGAATTCTGCAGGCGCTCTTGGCGCGTTGGCCCGACCACCCCAAGGTCGACCTCATCACCACCGATGGCTTCTTGCACCCGAACCACGTCCTCGAGGAACGCGGCATCATGAACCGCAAGGGCTTCCCCGAGAGCTACGACACCCGCAATCTGCTGAGATTCCTGCGCGAATTGAAGAGTGGACATCCGACCGTGGATGCACCGGTGTACAGCCACGTGGTGTACGACATCGTCGAGGGTGAGCGCGTCGCGGTGTGCCAGCCGGACATCTTGATCCTCGAGGGTCTCAACGTGTTGCAGGTCGGCGCGCCCGGAAGCGAGGCCGCCGAATTCGTCAG
>SYCH01000130.1 GCA_005787025.1 Actinomycetota bacterium
GCCGGCGGGACATTCGCCGAACTGGATGCGACCGCCGAACTCGAGGATGTCGAAGCACCGGCCGGCAGTTTGATGATCTGCCCGGGAACGATGACGCTCGTGCGGGTGAAGTTGTTCGCGGTCAACAGAGCGCTCAGAGACACCTTCGCCGTGGACGCGATCTTCGACAACGAGTCGTTGCGTTGCACCACGTAGGTCGGCCCGTCGGACGGATTCGCCGCGGACGCGCTCGAACTTCGCGAGACGACGGGGGTGGCGGTGGGCGTGGCTGTCGCGGTGTCGGGCAACTTGATGACCTGTCCGGGAACGATGACGCTGGTGCGGGCAAAGCTGTTGACGGCCAGTAGATCGCCCATCGAAACGTTCATTCTCGTGGCAATGCGACTGAGCGAATCGTTCTTCGCCACGACGTAGGTGAGACCGAGCGACGACGTGGCCGACGACGAGGACGACGAGGACACGTTGTTGCCCTGAGCGAGGGCGCCGGGCACGCCGACGACACCGAGTGCGATCGCGGCCGACAACGACATCAAGGTCGTGCGTCCGAGTTTGGTCATCCTCCGTTTCACGAAGAGGGGTATCGTCGCCCCATCGTCGGACCTTTACGAAAAAGCCGCGGAGAACCTCGTTTTCGCCTCGTGACCACGATGTTCACGAATGATCGGGATTCGATCAATCGCGAATCTTGCGATCCATGTTCTGGTGATACAAAGCGATCTTGAACTCGCGTTCGGAGAGGATCTGACGCGAGAAGGCACTCGACTTCTTCGACCTCGCCATCTGCGTGTAGATGCTGATGTCCTCGCCCACCACCCGCTTCAAGTCGTTCCAGTGGGCCATGGTGCGCGACCAATAGTCCGCGTAGGCCGGGTCCGACTGGTCCCCGGGGTAGACGATCTCCCAGCACAAGAATCGCGTGCGGTCGACACCCAGCGGGATGGGCTGGAACACCTGAAGGTGTTCGGGATTGCAGTTGAACACGGTGTTCGGGAACACGACGTAATGGCAGATCGCGTTGCGATGATGGTCGAAGTCCTCGTCGGACAACTCGTCGAGGTGGGTGGGACGGGGCACGAAGCACATGAAGTTGTCGCCGACCACGTGGAACGACGAACACCGAGCGGCCTTGGTGAACTCGGCGGGCACATGGTGAAGTTCGGTGACGTGGTACACCTCGTTGAACCCGTCGATGATGGCCTTGTAGTTGACGGGCACGTCCCATTCGACGACCTCATGGACCACCATCTCCTGCATGCGGTACGCCCCGAGGTCGGCGGTGATCTCGGGTCCGATGGAGTCGGCCAAGGGAACGGCGCGCTCGGGGCCGGCCAGGTTGAACCACACCCAGCCACCCCATTCCTCCACGGCCACCGCCGGAGAGTGCGCTGATGCCAGCACCACCGGATCGAAGTCCTCACGCTCGGGCACGCCCACCAGGCGACCCTGGGTGTCGTACACCCAACCGTGATACGGACATGTGAACCGACGAGCGCCGCAGCCGGACTTCTCGGTGACGAACGAGGGGCCGCGATGGCTGCACACGTTGTGGAAACCCGCCATCGTTCCGTCGCTCTGACGCACCATCACGATGGTCTCGTCGTGACCTTCGTAGGAGATCCAGTCTCCGGGCTTGGCCACCTGCTCGGTGCGACCACCGATCATCCAATGGCGACCCAGCACCCGCTCGCGTTCCAACTCGTAACGGACCTGGTCGCGGTACACGCTGGCGTCCATCACGCTCGGTCCGAACTCGGGAAGGCTCTTCACGCTGCCGCCGAGGCGAGCAGGAAGGGATCCTCTCGTCGGAACGTGGACGGGAGAGCCACCAGTGGGGTCAATCTTCTGATCGGTCATCGCCCACCTCCTGCACCTGATACCTGTATAGCGGATGGTGTCGGTCAGAATTGCACCATGCTTTTGATCTCGGGGATGAGCGACCGCGTTCCGATGTCCGAGGTGGGGGCGTACGCCAAGCGAGTCGAGGCGATGGGATTCGACATCTTGCACGTACCCGAGACCGTTCACGACTCGATGGCGGTGTCGTTGCTGGCGCTCATGGCCACCGATCGGCTGCGGGTCCAGACCAGCCTCACCTTGGCCTTCCCCCGTAGCCCGATGCTGTTGGCCCTCCAAGCGTGGGATGCGTCGGCCACCGGCGCGGGTCGCTTCGATCTGGGACTGGCCACGCAGATTCGTCAGAACATCGAGGGTCGATTCGGCGTTCCGTGGAGCCATCCGTTGCGACGCATGGAGGATTACGTCACGGTCGTGCGCACCGTCTGGAGATCGTTCACCGAAGGTTCTCCCCTGAACGTGAGCACCGCGTCGTACACCCTCGACCGCCTGCAACCGTTCTTCGATCCCGGTCCGCTGGCGCATGACCCGCCGACGATCCTTCTCGGCGGCGTGAACCGCGGCGCGATCGAGTTGGCCGGTCGCTGTGCCGACTGGTTCGTGACGCATCCGACCAATTCGCATCCACGATTCGTGCGCGAGTTGGCGATGCCGGCCCTCGACAGCGGTGTCGAACAGGCTCGACGTCCCGACCGGCCGCGCATCCTCACCGCCTCTCCGCTCATCACCGGTCCCGACGCTTACGCCGTCGACCGAAGTCGCCAAGCTCAACGCGCGGTTCTGGCCTTCCTCTACTCCACCCCCGCGTACCAGCGATCGCTCGAATTGTTCGGATGGCCCGAGCTGGGCCCGCGACTGCGAACCATGACGCGCAACGGCGACTGGGCGTCGCTCGGCACGCTCATGACCGACGAGGTTCTCGACACCGTTCTGCCCACGGGAACATGGGACCAAATTCCCGACATCCTCGAGGGCTGGTACGGCGGTCTCGTCGACGGGCTGTTGATCCAACCGCCCGAGGATCCGACTCTCGACGAACGATTCTCCGAGACCCTGCGGGCCATCGGATCGATCCGGCCGCGGGTCGGCTGATCAGGAGTTCGCGATCAGGTCGGCGATCAACGGCTCGAGCGACTCCCGATCCAGGCTCCCCTGCACCTTGGTCACCGAACCATTCGCATCGATGAAGACCCAGGCCGGTTGATACGGAACCCCGTAGCGAGCGAAGACGTCTCCCGAGTCATCGAGAAGGCTGGGGAAGGTGATCTCGTGACGTTCGATGAAGTCGCGCATGTACTCCTGCGAACCGTTCCACGCGACGCCGTAGAAGTCGACCGAGTCACCGTAGGTGAGGTGGGCCTCCTCGACCGAGGGGGCTTCGTTGTTGCATTGCGTTCAACCGGGCGCCCAGAACCACAGGACCACGGGACGTCCCGACGACCCGACATCGGTGGTCGGATCGATCAGCAAATCGTCACCCACCGACACCGGCGAGGAGCCATCCGCAAGCACCACGGACCCGACGGCCTCCGTCGAGCCCGCGGTGTCCGCCGTATCACCACCACAGGCCGTAGCGATCACGGCGACCGCCACCACCGTCGTCAGGAACCTCGCCGTCGATCGCATCACGGACACAAGGTAGACGGGTCCGGCCGCGCCGTCGCATCGGGTGGGCGGGAGGCATTGGTGACGATGGCCACGCCCACCAGGATCACGGGCAGTGCCACGGCCATGTTCGTCGACACGCTCTCGTCGCTGAAGACGACTCCGAGCAGAACCGCGATGGCCGGGTTCACGTACGCGTAACTCATCGCCAACGGACCGCTCACGTTTCCGATCAGGTACGTGAAAGCCGAGAACGCCACGATCGAACCGAACACCACGAGGTAGCCGACCGCGAGCCCGCTGCGCAGGCTGGGCGCGTCGATCGTTTCCCGCGACACCAAGGACAGCAGCATGAACGCCACCGCGGCGGCCCCCATCTCGATCGTCGTGGTCATCGGACCGTCAGGCATGTCGACACGGCGGCTGAGGGCCGAACCGAAACTCCACGACACGCAGGCCACGAAGACGAGCGATACACCACCCCACGAACCCGACAACCCCTCGTCGGACACCAGCACGGCCACCCCGGCCAGACCGATGAACATCCCGACCCACTGCATTCGATTGGGCCACGACCGCCACAGCCCACCCCACAGGGCCATCATCATCGGCTGAATGGCGATGATCGTCGCCACCAATCCCGAGTCGACCCCGCGATCCTCGGCCAACGTCACCATGCCGAGGCCGCCGATGAGCAGGAGGACTCCGATCGCCGAGGCGTTACGAATCTGTCGGCGAGTCGGCCACGCGACACCGCGCGAACGAAGGAATGTGACCATGGCGAGGGAGGCCACGACGAATCGGCAACCCTGCATGAAGAATGGTGGCATCGTCTCGAGCCCGATCTTGATGGCGAGATACGTCGAGCCCCAGATCACCCACACGGCGGCCAACGACAGCACGGTGAGGCGGCCGAACGAGCGGGACATGCCGACATTCTCGCCGACGACCATGTCGGTCGGACAATCCCCGCCGATACCGTGTCTGACGTGTCCGATCACGGTGTCACGACCCCACCTCTGTGTGTGTTGGGCGACTTCGCGTGGGACGTGCTCATTCGCACCAACAGCGAACTGTTGAGCGGAGGCGACACCTTCGGTGAAGTGATGCTGACTCCGGGAGGGAGCGCGGCCAATGTCGCCGTGTGGGCCAGCCGTTGCGGAACTCCGACACGATTCGTCGGCAAGATCGGTCGCGATCGTTTCGGGCAACTCGCGCAAGAGGATCTCGAACGCGAACAGGTCGTGGCCCACCTCGTGGAGACCGAAGCACACTCCACCGGATCGGTCGCGGTGTTCGTGGATCACACGGGGCAACGCTCGATGGTGTCCGGTCACGGCGCCGACTTCTACCTGATGCCATCGGAACTACCCGTCGACGCCATCTCGTCGGCGCGTCACCTGCACCTCACGGCGTGGTCCTTCTTCACCGACCCGCCTCGTTCGGCCGCCCGTGCGGCGGCTCGCACGGCCCGAGCCAACGGGGCGACGGTTTCGTTCGACCCCGGCTCGTTCCAGATGATCATGGAGATGGGAGTATCGGCTTTTCTGTCCGCGTGTGCCGATCTCGAATTCGACATCGTGTTGCCGAACAAAGAGGAGGGTCAGGTGCTCACGGGCGAGACCTCCGCTGATGCGATCGTCGACGGACTCACCAAGATCTTTCCCGGTGCCCTCATCGTGCTGAAACTCGATGCCGATGGCGCACTCGTGCACGATGGTAGATCCAGCACCCACATCCCACCGGCGACCAACAACCTGGTCGACGCCACGGGTGCCGGCGACTCTTTCGCCGGAGCGTTCTTGTCCCACCACCTCGCATCGAATTCACCCATCGACGCCGCGCGTTTCGCCACCGGTGTGTCGGCGTGGGTGATCGAACACGTCGGGGCGCGACCATCGCCCGACGGTCGATTACGCGCCCTCCTGTCGTCTCCCCGTTGAGAAAGGATCGCGTATGCAACTCGGAATAGATGGACGGCGAGCCGTCGTCACCGGCGCCTCCAGTGGACTGGGCCTGGCCACGGCCAAGGTGCTGGCCGATGAGGGGGTGCGCGTCGTGATCGTGTCGCGCGATGCCGAGAAGCTGGCGCGAGCCAGGTCCGAGTTCCGTGACATCTCGATGGTCGAAACACTGGTGGCCGACGTCAGCGACCCGGACCAAGTGACCACCATGATCGACCGAGCACGAACGATCCTCGGTGGTCTCGACATCCTGGTGGCCACCGCCGGTGGACCACCGCCGGGAACCTTCTCGTCGACGTCGTTCGACGCCTACGAGTCGGCATTGAGATTGAACCTGCTGTCGACGGTGGCCATGTGCCGAGCCGCCGTGCCCATCATGAAGGAGTCCGGCTGGGGCCGGATCGTGGCCATCACCTCCACCTCGGTGCGCGAACCCATCGAACACCTCATCTTGTCCAACACCGCGCGCGCGGGGGTCACCGGATTCCTCAAGACGTTGGCCCGCGAGATCGCCGGGCACGGAATCACGGTGAACACGCTCCAACCGGGTTTGCACCTGACCGGTCGCCTGTCGGCGTTGTACCCCGACCCGCAGGCATTGGCGACGACCATCCCGGCCGGTATGGTCGGCGATCCCGACGACTTCGGACACGTGGCGGCCTTCGTGTGCTCCGAACACGCGCGCTTCATGACCGGCGTGTCGATTCCGCTCGACGGAGGAGCGTTGCGCGGCTTGCAGTGAGCGTCAGGCGCGAGCCGCGGCCACGCGACGCACGGCGTCGACCACCTGATCAGCTGGCGCGCCCGGTCCCAACACGGCCGCGATACCAGCCGCGGTGAGTTCCACGACGTCTTGGTTGGGGACGATTCCCCCCAACACCACGGGGATGTCCGATCCGCGATCCCGAATGGCCTTCACGACGAGAGGAGCCAATGTCATGTGGGCTCCCGACAACATCGACAAACCGACGACATCGACGTCTTCGTCGACCGCTGCGGCGGCAACGGTCTCGGGGGTCTGGAACAAACCGGTGTAGATCACTTCGATACCGGCGTCGCGCAACAGACGGGCGACCACCTTCACGCCACGATCATGGCCATCGAGGCCGACCTTGGCCACCAACACGCGCAACGAATCCTGTGACATGGGTGTTCCTTGGCTCACTCTCAGATCGTCGGCACTTCGACGTGACGCCCGAAGACCCCGGCCATCGTGTTCATCATCTCGCCCACCGTCACGTACGCCATCGACGCGTCGACCAACGCGGGCATCAGGTTCACCTCGGAGTCCACGGCGTCCTTGGCCAGTCGATCGAGGGCGTCGCGAACGGCGGCATCGTTGCGGTCCGCGCGAACCTTGGACAATCGCTGCTTCTGCTTGGTTTCGTCCTCGTTGGTGATCTTCAAGATGGCGAGATCGTCATCATCGTTGCCTTCGAGGAAACGGTTCACTCCGACCACGATGCGCTCTCCACGGTTGAAGTTGCGCTCCAACTCGTAGGCGCTGTCGGCGATTCGACCCTGGAACCAGTTCTCCTCGATGCCGGTGATGCACCCTTCGAGGATGGAACCCCGACCCATCTCGTCGATCTTGGCGAAGATCTCCTCGGCGCGACGCTCCATCTCGTCGGTGAGGGACTCGACGAAATGCGATCCTCCCAGTGGGTCGGCCACGTGGGCCACGTTCGTCTCGTACGCGATCACCTGCTGGGTACGCAACGCGATGCGCGCGGCCTTCTCGGTGGGCAACGCGAGCGCTTCGTCCATCGAGTTGGTGTGCAACGACTGGGTGCCACCCAACACTCCGGCCAAGGCTTCGATCGCGGTGCGAACGATGTTCACCTCGGGCTGCTGCGCGGTGAGCGACACGCCGGCGGTTTGGGTGTGGAATCGCAATTGCATCGAGCGCTCGCTGGTGGCTCCGTAGCGCTCCTTCAACCAACGGGCCCAGATGCGCCGCGCGGCGCGATACTTCGCGATCTCCTCGAAGAAGTCGATGTGAGCGTTGAAGAAGAACGACAACCGCGGCGCGAAGGAGTCCACCGGCAGACCCGCCTGTCGGGCCAGTTCCACGTAGGCGAAACCGTTCGCCAGGGTGAACGCCAATTCCTCGGCGGCGGTGGAGCCGGCCTCACGGATGTGGTACCCGGAGATGGAGATGGAATGCCAACGGGGCATCTCGGCGGCGGTGAAGGCCACGGTGTCGCGAACGAGTCGCATCGACTGACGGGGCGGAAAGACGAACTCCTTCTGCGCCTGATACTCCTTCAAGATGTCGTTCTGGAGCGTTCCGCCCAACTTGGCCCGGGGAACGCCGGCGGTCTCGGCCTGAGCCACGAACATGGCCAACATCACCGCGGCCGGCGAGTTGATCGTCATGGACGTCGTGATTTCGCCGAGATCGATGTCGGCGAACAGGTCGCGCATGTCGGCCAGGGTGTCGATGGCCACGCCACAGCGACCGACCTCGCCCAGCGCCATGGGATCGTCGGAGTCGAGGCCCAAGAGGGTGGGCATGTCGAACGCGGTCGACAAACCGTCACCGCCGGCTTTGATGATCTCCTTGAAGCGCTGGTTGGTGTCGATGGCCGTTCCGAAGCCCGCGAACATCCGCATCGTCCAGAGCTTGCTGCGGTACATCGACGCGTACGGTCCGCGCGCGTACGGGTACTGCCCGGGGAACTCACCGTCGTCGGGGCCGTACACGGGTTCCAGCGGAATCCCCGACATCGTCTGGAAGGGTCCTTCACGCAGTCGGGACTCGTCGAACGCCTGCTGCCACTGTTGTCGGGGAAAGCTCACACCCCCATTGTGGCGGGGAATCAGGCCGATGCTCCACCCGAGCCGTCGACGCGCCCCGTCTCGGTGGTTCGTTCCGCTTGGGGCAGGACGCATTCGGCCGTTCCCCCGGGCATCCGATGTCGGTTGTTGGCCACCCAGCGATACACCACGGCCGAGATCCGGCCGACCCCGGGCATGACGATGAACCGACCGAACACCTTCCAAAGTCCCCCGCCGTGGATCAGGGTACGCGCGACGGCATGATGACCCGAGGCCACCGACCCATCGCTGTCGACCCACTGCACCGCCGTCTCGCACATCTCGGCGGTGAGTCCCAGCGATCCGAGATCGGTGTGCTGCCAGGCCACGACACGTGGGTGTCGCGCGATGCGCCGCTCGATGAAACGCACCGAGCGGGCACAGAACGCACAATCGCCGTCGTAGACCAACACGGGCCTCGTTTCCGCGACGGTCGGCGTGTTCACCGACACAGTGTGCCATTCTTTCCGCTGTCGCGCACCCCGGGCACGGTCATCGAACAGCGCGCAAGGTTCGGATCTCGAAAGCTCCGATGGTCAGATCGACCGTCTTGCCCGCCACCTCGACGGAAGAGCCCGGGATCGGCTCCTCGAGGGCGTTGCATTCCACCACCGACGTGACCGGCCGATCGAACGACAAGCGGCCGGTCGATCGTCCACCGCGCGATTCCCACAAGCGCACGATGAGGTCGCCCGAGCCGTCGTCGGCCAGCTTCACCGCACTGATCAACGCCCCATCGGATTCCAGCCGAACGCCCACCGACACGACATCCGTGGCACCATGCACCACCCGCATCGGATGAGACACCAACGCCGCCTCGCGTTCCAGCAGACCGCTGGCGACCGGATCATGGTCGGCCACGAAGTAGGACCATTCGATGCGTTGACCACCTCGGTCCGCCGCGGGGTCGGGGAACAACGGCGCTCGGAGCAAGGTGAGCCGCAGAGCGTCTCCGCGATTGTCGTAACCCCGTGGACCGTCCGCGACGATCGCCATGCTGGCTCCGGGTTCGCCGACGACGACGTAACGATGCGCACAGGTCTCGAATCGCGCCACGTCCCATGAGGTGTTGCCGTGACGAGCGCGCCGTACGTGTCCGAACTGAGTACCACACACCGCTTCCCGGGCCATCACGTCGATCGGCGCGATCACCTGAACGCGCTTCTCGACCTCGTGCCAGTCGGCGTCCATCGCCACGTCGACTCGGGCCGAATCCGCGACCACCGACCAACGCATCCGAAAACGCGAGGATCCGTGCGCGAACTCAGCGACCACGACCACTCGTCGCTCATCGACCGACTCGACACGTGGGGGACCTTGTGAGCCGATCGAGGTGGCGGGCGCATCGGCGTCGGCCATGTCGATGTCCCATGCGTCGTATTCGGCCGGGGTATCGCGTCGGATCGTCAGGCCGATACTGGATCCGGGGCGCACGAATTCTCGACCACTGCCCACGTGGACCAGCGAGACGATTCCGCCGTCGTCGGTCCACGTCACGCGGACCAGGCCGTTCTCGACCACCAGAGAAGTTCCGTCGACACCGACCCCACATCGCACCGGATTCGCCGGCAAGCAGCGAGCCCGGCCGAGTTCGACGATGCTCAAGGCCGGAACCTTCACGCGCTCGGGCACCCCGTCGACGTCGACGACACCGTCCAGATCGACCGGTGCCGGATTCGCCAACCAGACCGAGTCGTCGAAACGGGGCGACAACACCTCGTCGATCGCTTCCTCGATCCGACGCGCGACCTCGGCGTGCTCGGCCTCGGCGTCGCGATGGACCCAGGCGATGGACGAGCCGGGAATGATGTCGTGGAACTGCTGCGTCAGAATGCGTCGCCACCACCCCTCGAGACCGTCGACGTTGCTCGCGGTCGCCGCCGACCACAGTTCGATCTCGTGCAGCAGTCGCTCACTGTTGCGATTGCCCTGCTTCGTGCCGATCTGGGAGCTGTACGTTCCGCGATGCTTCTCGAAGTACATCTCTCCCACCCACACGGGTGCACGCGCGCCATATTCCTCGATGGCATCATCGAAGAAGCCCGCCACGGTTCCGAAAGTGACCGAGGGAACCGAATCCATGCGACCAGCGATGCGCCCACGATCGATCATCTGTTGCGTCGGACCCCCACCACCATCGCCGTGACCGAACAAGGCCAACGACATGGTCGCGCCGACATGGTCGGCGAAGTTCTTCTCGGCGAAACGCAACTGCGACGGCATGAGGATGGCGTTGTAGGTGTCCACCGGGCTGAAATGAGCGAACAACCTCGAGCCATCGATTCCCTCCCACCAGAAACTGTGATGAGGCATGCGGTTCGTTTCGTTCCAACTCAACTTCTGCGTGAAGAACCAACGACCGCCACCGTGTCGAACGATCTGGGGCAGAGAACCGGGATAGCCGAAGTCGTCGGGCAGGAACGCGCCGTCACATCGACGACCGAACCAGGACTGGAAGGCCCGTTGACCATGGATCATCTGCCGCAGCAGGCTCTCCCCCGAGGGCAAATTGAGATCGGTCTCCACCCACATCCCGCCGACCGGTTCCCAGCGGCCCTCGGCGACCAAGCGGCGCACCTCGTCGAACAGTTGCGGCGCGTCCTCGCGCACCCATTCGTAGTGCTGGGCCTGACTGTGAGTGAACACCACGTCGGGATTGAGTCGCAACAAATGCACCGCGTTCGCGAAGGTGCGCACCGCCTTGCGACGCGTCTCGCGGATCGGCCACAACCACGCCGTGTCGAGGTGGGCATGACCGCTCGCCACGACGCGATGGCGGGGTCGTGGCCCGGTTCCGTCGAACACGGATGACAGCGCGTCGATGGCCGCGGGGGCCGTGCCCGACACGTCGTTCACGTCGATGGCGTTTCCGGCTCGTTCGAGGGCGTCGAACAAACGCGCTCGACCGGCCTCACTGTCCGACGAATCGAGTGTCAGATCGA
>SYCH01000131.1 GCA_005787025.1 Actinomycetota bacterium
GCGCCGTTCCCGCGTGCGCACCGTTGCGCAACTTGGCCAACAACATCGCCTGGCGAGCTTCCAACCACATCGATGCCGAGTCCGCCGATGAGGAACCGTCGACTCCGAGACCGACCTTGACCCCGGCCGCGCGCAGATCGACGACGGGTGAGATGCCCGATGCCAGGATCAGGTTCGAACTGGGGCAATGCGCCACACCGATGCCCGCCGCACCCAGTCGATGCACTTCCTCGTGGTTGGGCATCACGCAGTGCGCCACCCACGTGCGGCCGCTGCACCAACCCGTGCGCTCGAGGTATTCCATGGGTCGACACCCGAAGGTCGCGATGGAGAAGTCGTCGTCCTCGGCATTCTCGGCGAAGTGCGTGTGCAGACGCACGTCCAACTTCTCGGCCAGTTCCGCCGATCGCACCATCAACTGCTCGGTCACGCTGAACGGCGAACACGGCGCGAGAGCCACCCGGGTCATGGCGCCGAACGACCGGTCGTGATGACGCTTCACCGCCTCCTCGCTGGCGGCCAGGATCTCGTCGTCGTCGGCCACCACGTCGTCGGGCGGCAGACCACCGTCCTTCTCGCTCAACGACATCGAGCCACGGGTGGGATGAAAGCGCATGCCCAACGCGCGAGCGGCCTCGATCTCGGCCGTCAACAAGTCGCCGGCTCCGTGCGGATGCAGATACAAGTGATCGGTGGAAGTCGTGCAACCCGAGAGTGCCAACTCGGCCAAACCGACGAACGCGCTGACGTGCACGGCCTCCTCGTCGATGGCTCGCCACAATGGGTACAACGACTGCAACCATCCGAACAACGGCTTGTCGGTCATGGGTGGGAACGCGCGCGTGAGGTTCTGGTAGATGTGATGGTGCGTGTTCACCAGACCCGGGGTGACCAAACAATCGGTGGCGTCGACGTGTTCACGAGCCGACGGAACCGGGTCGGCCGAGGTACCGATGGCGCTGATGCGACCGTTGTCGACGGCGATCCATCCGCCGGAGATCTCGCGACGGCTTCCATCGACGGTGGCGATGTGCATGGCGTTGCGAACCACCAGGTCGACCTGATTCATGCGGGATCCTCCTCCATCGAGTCGAGAATCTCGACCAAGTGAGCGTTGGTGGTGCGGGGATTGACGATGCAGAAGCGGAGAACCGTTTCGCCGTTCCACGAGCTGGGTACGACGAAGGACTGCCCGGCGTGCAACTGCGCGTCGCTCCACCTCTGGTACTGCTCCGGAGTCCAACCGACTCGTCGGAACACCAGGATGCTCAGGTCCGGTTCGAGCAACAGCTCCAGGTACGGGCGACGACGGATCTCCTCGGCACCGAAGCGGGTGGTGTCGAGCGTCTTCTCCATGGCCGCGGTGTACGCGTCGCTGCCATGCGTGGCCAGGCTGAACCACAGTGGTAGCCCACGCGCGCGTCGCGAGAGATGGTGCGCGACGTCGGCCGGGTTCATCTCCATCCACGGTCGGGTCTCGTCCTGCTCGCCGTGCAGCACGTCGAGATATTCGGCGTGCTGGGTGTGGGCGCGACGGCCGTCGTGGATGTTCCGGTACAGCAACGCGCAGCTGTCGTACGGACCGAACAACCACTTGTGCGGATCCACGATGAAACTGTCGGCGCGCTCGATGCCGTCGAACAGATGACGCACGCTCGGTGCGCACAGCGCGGCGGCCCCGTAGGCGCCGTCGACGTGAAACCACACGCCGTGAGTGACCGCCACCTCGGCGACCGCCGACAGATCGTCGACCACACCGAGGTTCGTGGTACCCGACGTGGCCACGATGGCGAACAAGCGATCGCGGTCCGCGGCGTCGAGGGCCGACATGGTGGACTCGAGGGCTCCGATGTTCAATCGACCCTTCTCGTCGGCCGGCACAACCACGATGTCGGCGTCCATCGCTCGCGCTGCTTGTTTCACCGACGAATGGGCACCGCTGGAGGCCATCATCAATCCGCGGGTGCGATCGTGTCGTCCCTGCGCGCGCTCGCGCCAACGATGCCGCGCCGCGATGAGCGCCGACAGGTTCCCCGCCGTGCCCCCGCTGACGAACACGCCCCCGGCCGACTCGGGGAACCACGCGAGGTCCGCGATCCATCGCAACGCCTGATTCTCGGCGAAGACCGCGCCGGCGCCCTCCAACCACGAGCCGGTGTAGATGCTGCCGGCCGACACCACCATGTCGAAGATGATGGAGGCCTCGGTGGGCGCACCGGGAACGAACGACAGGAACTTGGGGTGGTCGACCGAGATGCAGGTGGGCGCCAGGATCTCGGTGTAGATGCGCAACGCCTCGGCGCCACCGATACCCGATGACGTGACGGTCTGACCGACCTCGGCCAACATCTGCTCGTACGGAATCGGTGCGTCCAGCGGTGGTGGATCCATGCGAATGCGGTCGATCGCGTACCGCAACGCTTGGCTGGCCAGCCGAGCCATCTCGGCGTCAGGAGTGTGCACGGTTCACAGTCTGCCAGCGCCCGTCACGTCGCGAATCGACCACCGCATGAACGGTGCGCAACGGTCAGGTGTTCAGGTCGAGCAGCTCGCTGCCCTCGTGACGGATCTCTCCGTCCTTCCACAACAGGTGCCCCAGCAGTGCGGCGAGACCGGCCATGGACAAGCCCACGACGATGGGGAAACCGATGAGGGCGATGATCAGCACGA
>SYCH01000132.1 GCA_005787025.1 Actinomycetota bacterium
CGGGCCCCTTCCTGCTCCTCCCAACGGTTGATGCTCTTGGAACCATCCAGAACGATGGCACCGCTCTGTCGACCGATGGCGGCGATTCCGCCCGCGGCCACCTGCGCCTTGTATTCGGCTTCGGCCTCGGCCGAAAGATTCGGCGTGGCCGAGACATCGGCGTACCACACACGACCGTCGTTGCTGACCGCGATGGTGTTGAACAACGGCACGCCCTGGAACGTCTCGTGCGCGAGGATGAACTCGTCGAAATTCTGGGCCCGACCCATCGCGCTGTACTGCTCGATGAATTCGTCGTTGTTGATGTTGGCGTCGCGATAGGTGGTGACCATCGCGTTCGACCAACCGATGCCCGGGAAGTCGAGGATCGGCCCGTACTCACTGAACCACAGGGTGCGGGTGACCGAACTGCTCGACCCGTCCTCACCCAACACGTCGATGCTGAATTCGCGCGGCGTCATCGGCACCTTCTCGCCGTCGACCAGATACGTGGTGGGATCGGAGGGATCGAGGTTCAACGTGTACGCGGTGAAGCGACTACCCGCCGACACCGTGTGGGTCCAGGCGAAGGTCTCGGTGAATCCGATGCCGATGCCCGGAACACCCGTGAGGTTGGCACCGTAGATGTCGAGTTCACCCGGGACGGTCAGGTGCACCTCCCAGAAGCGCAGTTCGCCCTCCCACGGGAAGTGCGGGTTGGCCACCAGCACGCCGCCCTGGCCGCCTTCGACCAGATCACTGCCGACGGCCCAGCCGTTGCTGGCCATCGGGGTGGGCGCCAACTCGGGAGCCGAGAACGATGCCGGTTGCGCGCCGTCGGTGGGTGGCGTGGCGGTGGCGATGTACTGGGCCAAACGCGAACTGGACGCGTTCAATGCGATGGAGCGCGCGTAGGTGTAGATGTCCTCGCCGGTCACGGAGCGCACCCAGTCAGCGCCGGCGCACCATCCCGTCAACCCGGACGAACCCACGGCCTCGAGATGGGCGTTCCAGCCCGCCGCGAAGGCCTCGAACTGGTCGGTGATCTCGGGCGTCGCGATCTGATAGTCGGCGCGGGCGAGTTCGTTGATACCGATGGACTTCCAGGCGAAGTCACTGTTGATGTTGGCGTCGCCGTTGCCGGCCCCCAGCGCGGCGGCGCGGGTGCTGGTGATCTTCAGCATCTGATCGGCGAGCGAACACGCATGATCCTGACCACTGGCGTATCCCTGACCGAAGAAGAGACCCTTCATGTCGTCGGCCACGATGTGGGGCACACCGTCGCTGGTGCGACGAATGGTGGCCTCGTACAGATGCTCGTCCTGAACCTGCTCGACCACGGTCGTGGTGGCATCCGGTTCGGTGGAGTCGCTGTCTCCGCCTCCCGAGCAGGCCGCGACCACCACGATGGCGACGACGGACAACGACGAGCGGGTGAAGTTCTGGTGACGCTTCATGACCGAGAGTGTGCCACTTCGGCGACCGTCAACGGCGGTTTCGCGACCCCGTACCACCCGGCGCCTTGTTGCGGGCGGCGGAACCTCGCCCCCGCTCACGATGCGGCTGACGGCGCTCCACGCGCCCGCTGCTCTCGTGGCCCGACACCGGAATGCCGGTCCACGTGGCGGTGACGCCGGCCTTGTTCAACAGCTGACGCACCTCGCCCACCTGCGACGGCGAAGCGATGGTCACCACGCGTCCGGCGGCTCCGGCGCGCGCCGTGCGGCCCGAACGGTGGGTGTAGGCCTTGTGCTCCACCGGCGGATCGGCGTGCACCACCAACGGCACGTCGTCGACGTGGATGCCACGCGCGGCGATGTCGGTGGCCACCAACGCGGTGGCGGTGCCGTCGGAGAACGCGGCCAGATTGCGCTCGCGCGCCGTCTGCGACAAGTTGCCGTGCATGTCGACGGCGGTCACGCCGAAGGCCTTCAGCTTGGCCGCCATCTGCTTGGCGCGGTGTTTGGTGCGGGTGAAGATCACGACACGCTCGGTGCGCGCGAACTCGGCGACGGCCGCCAGACGATCGGCGTCCTCCACCACCATCACGCTGTGTTCCAGCAACACCGGTGCCTCCACCTCGGCCGCGTGCGACACCGGGTTGTCCAGGTAGCGCGACACGATGGCATCCACTCCGCCGGCCAAGGTGGCCGAGAACAACATGCGCTGACCCTTCTTCGGCGTGGCGTCCAGAATGCGCTTCACCATGGGCAAAAAGCCTTGATCGGCCATGTGATCGGCTTCGTCGATGACGGTGATCTCGATGCGATCGAGGCGCGCGTCGCCCTCACCCATGTGATCGACCAAGCGTCCGGGACAGGCCACCACGATCTCGGCCCCCGCGCGCAGACCGTCGCGTTGCGGGCCGTGACCCACGCCTCCGAAGATGGTGATCACGCGCAGACCGACGGCCATGGCCAAGGGTTCGATGACCCCGGCCACCTGCGTGGCCAGTTCGCGCGTGGGCACCAACACCAACGCCCGCGGGCGATTGGGTTGACGCGGCGACTTCGTGGCGGCGAGACGGGCCACCAACGGAAGCGCGAACGCGATGGTCTTGCCCGAACCGGTGCGGCCCTGACCCAACACGTCGCGGCCGGCCAAGGAGTCGGGCAACGTGACGGTCTGGATGGAGAACGGATCGGTGACGCCGGTGGCCGCCAACACGCCGGCCAAGACGACGGGTACGCCCACCTTCACGAAGCCGTTGTCGGGGCCCACCTCGACGGGTTCGATGCGCACGACGGGCTTGGGGGTCGGACGCGCCGATGCGTCCGGGCGACGCGGACCACGGGCCGGGCGTCGACCGCCCGGATTGCGGGTGCCGGTGCCCGCGGACGGGGACGAGTTCGGGCGACGGCGCGGTCCACCGCGCCCGCCAGAGGAGGGAGTTGCCATATGGGGGGTTGTCCTTTACAGGTGCCGCGAACCTGTCCGGGATGACACGCCTCGCTTGGGCC
>SYCH01000133.1 GCA_005787025.1 Actinomycetota bacterium
CGCAATCTGCGCCAGCTGGAAGCCTTCGTCGAGAAGTTGGTCTGAGCCGGTGACGCGTCTGATCTTCGTGCGACACGGCGAGTCGCAGGTGACCGTGCGGAGAGTGGTCGGCGGGCCGCGCAGCTGTGTGGGACTGTCCGATCTGGGTCGTCGACAGTCCGAACGTCTCCGGGATCGTTGGGCGACGCACCCCGAGATCGACGCCGATGCGGTGTTCGCCAGCCACTATCCCCGGGCCCGCGAGACGGCCCAGATCGTGTTGCCCGCGCTCGGGCACAGCGAGATTCTCGAAGAAGTCGGACTGGGCGAGCATGATCCGGGTCCTATATGCGACGGTCTCACGTACGACGAGTTCGAGCGACGCTTCGGTGATCCGGATTGGGAGAACGATCCCCACGGTGAGACCTTCCCCGGAGGAGAGAGCATCGCCGCGTTCCAGTTGCGGGTCGGCGACGCCGTGCGCGGTTTGCTGGAGCGATATCCCGGGGGACGCGTCGTGGTCTTCTGCCACGGTGGCGTGATCGACACGGTCCTGCGTCAATCGTTGCGCACCTCCGGCACGGGTATCTTCGAGGTATGGACCAAGAACACCTCGATCACCGAGGTCGAACTGGTGAAGCCCGGTCGTTGGCGACTCATTCGGTACAACGATGCGGCGCACCTGGCCGGTTTACCGGCGTCCACGAACTCGCCTTGACTCCATGGAGTCGCACCTGGCGATCGAAAGACTCCCGATGATCGACGTTCTGGTGGTGGGAGCCGGTTCGGCGGGTTGCGTTCTCGCCGATCGTTTGTCGGCCAAGGGTCTGTCGGTGTGCGTCGTGGAGGCCGGTCCTGATTTGCGATCGGACACCACGCCCGATTCGATCAGAAGTGATTCGTTCTACGACGCACTGGCCGAGCCCGGGCGCACCCACGGTGATCTCCTGGCGCGTCGGTCGGCGGGTCGGACACCTCGCCCGTACGCCCGCGGTCGGGGAGTGGGTGGTTCGTCGGCGGTGAACGCCATGCTCGCCCTGTGGGGTGAGATGGGTGATTACGACGCGTGGGAGCGGGACCACGGCTGCGTGGGGTGGGGTTGGTCGAACGTCGAGGGGTATTTCCGGCGTCTCGAGGTTCCCCTTCATCGCGCCACACCCGAAGGACCCGAATCGGTGTCGGGGGCGTTGGTGGATGCTTGCGTGATGAGCGGCTGGTCGTTGCACCGCGGGCCGTATCCGCTGTCGGGTGTCCCCGCCGATGCCGGACCGGCAATGTTGACGCGCGACGCGAGCGGACGACGGGTCACGGTGGCCGACGTTCATCTGGAGCGGGCGCGTCGTCGCGACAACGTGGACGTGCGGACCCACGCCGTGGTCGATCGCTTGATGATCGAAAACGGTCGGGCCGTGGGCGTGCTGTTGGTGGACGGAACGGAGATCGGAGCGCGCGAGGTCGTGTTGGCCGCCGGGGCCATCCATTCGCCGACGATCCTGTTGCGTAGCGGCATCGAGCGCCCCGGAATCGGCGCGGGATTGCAGGACCATCCCTCGGCGTCGATCACGGTGGCTTTGAAGGATCGGCGGGATCCGCACTCGTTGGCCGTGTCGGCAGTCGCTCGTTTCAGCAGTGGACGCCACGCCGCCGACCTGCAACTCCTGCCCATCAATCATCTCGGCCCCGACGCCATCGGATACGGAGCGATCAACGTGGCTCTCATGAATGTCTCCTCGCGGGGAACCGTGCGGTTGGATCCGCGAGACCCCTTGGCCGAGCCGATCGTCGACTTCGATCTGCTGTCGACCGACGAGGACGTGGAGTCGCTGACGGTCGGAGTCGGAGTGTTGTTGGATCTGCTGGATTCACCCGCGGTGTCGGCGATGGCCGGCGGCTTCTTCGTCGACGACCGAGGCACCCCGTTGGCCGAGATCGCGGGTTCGCCGGACGCGGTGCGCGATTGGCTGAGATCGTCCTCGGGCGATTACGTCCACGCCGCGGGCACGTGCGCGATGGGCGATCCGCGGAGCGAGGGGACCGTGGTCGATCCGGATGCGAACGTGGTCGGGATCGCCGGCTTGCGGGTGTGCGACGCCTCTATTTTCCCCCGTCTGCCCCGAGCCAACACCCATCTCCCGGTGATGATGGCGGCCGAACTGATCGCCGACCGCTGGTAGACGAATTCCTGCCACACCCCCGTGGCACGGTGAAGTCATGAGCAGCTTCCCGCGTCGCATTCCCGTCCAATCGTCCGATTCCTTCGACCAGGTCGAACCCGCGGACGCGCTCGTGATCGATTGCGACACGTGCGTCATGCACGCGTCCGACGCCTGCGCCGATTGCGTGATGTCGTTCCTGTTGGATCACGAACCGACCCCGACGACGGCGGTCATCCTCGACTTGAACGAGATTCGTGCCCTGAAGGCACTCGGTGAGGCGGGTTTGGTGCCTACGCTTCGTCATCGTGCCTCCGGATGACCAGAACCCCCGTCCGGAAACGGTGTCGGCCGAGTACGCCGCATCCATCATCGAGATGGCACGGGAGTTGGGGCTCGACCGCGTCGGATTCACCGACGCAACGGTTCTCGAGCGGGCCCGAGTCGCCCTTCACGATCGGGTCGACCGTGGATTGTCCGACAGCATGGGCTTCACGTTCCGTAACCCGGAACGTTCCACCGATCCGCGACGCGCGGTCGAAGGTGCGCGCTCGGTCATCGTGGCCGCTCGCAGCTACAACGTGCCCGACGAAGAACATCCCACCCATCTGAGTGCCACCGTCGCTCGCTACGCCCGCATCGATCAGTACACGCCCTTGCGACAGGCACTGCAGAAGATCGCGCTTCGACTTCGCGCCGACGGGTATCGGGCCGTGGTGTTCGCCGACGAGAACGACCTCGTCGATCGTGAGGTGGCCCATCGTGCGGGCATCGGTTGGTTCGGCAAGAACGCGAACTTGTTGTTGCCCGGCGCGGGAAGTTTCTTCAGTCTCGGTTCGATCGTCACCACCGCCGTGTTCGCTCCGGCGACCCAACCGGCGCCCGACGGTTGCGGAACGTGCCGTCTTTGCATCGATGCCTGTCCCACCGCGGCCATCGTCGACATCGGGGTGGTCGATGCCCGTCGCTGCCTGGCCTGGTTGGTGCAAAAGCCGGGGGTCTTCCCCGTGGAGTTCCGTGAATCCCTGGGCGATCGCATCTACGGCTGCGACGACTGTCAGAGCACGTGTCCGCCCAACGTGAGGTTGGCGCCGCGACATCGCCCGCGCGACGCCGCCGAACTGCCGGTCGCGATCGGGCCGGGGCAGCACGTGGATCTGCTCGAGATCCTGCGCGTCGACGACGACCGTTTGATCGAGTTGTACGGACGTTGGTACCTCGCTGATCGCGACCCGATGTGGCTACGGCGCAACGCCCTCGTCATCCTGGGCAATGTGGCACCCGTCCCCGTGGATGACTCGGTTCGGTCGTTGCTGCGCCACTACCTTGGAAGTGATGTTTCGATCTTGCGCGCCCATGCCCTGTGGGCGGCGAGGCGGCTCGGGCTCGACGACCTCGCCGAGTCCTTGCGTGACGATCCCGACGTCGTGGTCCGCACCGAGTGGGCCGGCCCGGTGATTCCGAGATGAGCGTCGCGTGAAGCATCTGTTGGTCACCAACGATTTTCCGCCCAAGATCGGTGGTATCCAGTCGTTGCTGTGGGAGTGGTGGCGTCGTTTGCCGCCCGAGTCCTTCGCGGTGTTGACCAGTCCGTACGAGGGGGCGGCCGAGTTCGACGCCGCCCAAGCGTTCCAGATCGAGCGCACCCGTGAACCGGTGTTGTTGCCGCAGCCGTTCATGGTGCGGCGCATCAACGAGATGGCCGAACGGGTCGGCGCCGAACGGGTGGTGCTGGACCCCGCGATTCCGCTCGGCCTGGTCGGCCCGTGGATCGATCGCCCCTACGACGTGGTATTGCACGGAGCCGAGGTGACGGTCCCGGGACGTTTGCCGGGATCCAAGCAACTTCTCGGGCGGGTGTTGCGCGGAGCACGGCACGTGATCGCCGCTGGTGGCTATCCGGCCCGCGAGGCCGAGCACGCGGCGGGACGAGAATTGCCGATGACGGTGGTTCCTCCCGGTGTCGACGTCGAGCGGTTCCGCCCGTTGACCGAGGACGAACGACTCGTCGCTCGGAGACACTTCGGTTTCGCGGCTGACGCCGAGATCGTCGTGGGCATCAGCCGCTTGGTTCCCCGCAAGGGTTTCGACACGGTCATTCGAGCGGTGGCGGCCCTGTCGCCGTTTCGGCCGCGTCTGGTGTTGGCGATCGCTGGTGCGGGTCGCGACCGCGAACGTCTCGAGAAGCTCGCG
>SYCH01000011.1 GCA_005787025.1 Actinomycetota bacterium
GCATCAGATGATGATGCAGGCCATGCTCACGGCGTTGGACCCCCTCCAGCGTCAGATCTTCACGTTGGTGAACTTGGAGGGCTACAGCGTCACCGATGCCGCCCAGAAGTTGGGGATCCGTCGTGAGCGAGCCTCCATCGCTCTCGGGCGGGCCCAGAAGATCGTGAACCAACTCCGTCACGAGTGGGACGTGTGACCATCGGGAATGCGATCGTGGACGCTCGTCCACGATCGCATTCCATCTCGTGGGTGTCCACATACATACGCCCGCTCCACGCGGCACTGCCGTAGGATTGAGTGCCGCACAGAGCAGGAGAAACGCTCATGGAAAACGAACGCAGCGTGGAATCCGGCTTTGCCGATCTGGGTCTGAGAACCGAACTGCTCAAGGCCCTGTCGGGTCTGGGCTACGAAGAGCCGACACCCATCCAACGCGAGGCCATCCCGCACCTGGTCGCGGGCAAGGACCTGCTCGGGCAAGCGGCCACCGGCACCGGCAAGACCGCGGCTTTCGCGTTGCCCATCCTGCAACTCCTCGACGCCGACGAGGATCGTCCGTCACCGGTGGCGTTGGTGTTGGTTCCCACCCGCGAACTGGCCATGCAAGTGTCCGAGGCGGTGTACAAATACGGACACGATCTGCGCGCGCGTTGCGTGCCCATCTACGGCGGACAGCCCATCGGACGCCAGATCGACGCGCTTCGTCGCGGGTGCCACGTGGTCGTGGCCACCCCCGGCCGCGCCTTGGATCACATTCGCAAGAACACTCTCGAACTCGACGGAATCGCGATGGTCGTTCTCGATGAAGCCGACGAAATGCTCGACATGGGTTTCGCCGAGGATCTCGAGGCCATCTTGGAAGCGACGCCGAAGGATCGGCAAACGGTCCTGTTCTCGGCCACCATGCCTCCGCGCATCGACGCCATCGCGCGACGTCATCAGCGCAATCCGGTGCGTGTCACCATCGAACGCTCCACCACCCAGGCGGGAACCTCGCCACTCGTCAAGCAGACCGCGTACCTGATCCCCCGCCACCACAAAGCCGCGGCACTCGGACGCATTCTCGACATCGAGGCCCCCGAGGCCGCCATCGTTTTCTGCCGCACACGCGGAGAAGTCGACCAGCTCACCGAAACCTTGAACGGCCGTGGCTATCGCGCCGAAGCCCTTCACGGTGGCATGGACCAGGAGCAGCGCGACCGGGTCATGGGCCGAGTCCGCGCCGGCACCGCCGACCTGTTGATCGCCACCGACGTGGCCGCGCGCGGTCTCGACATCGACCATCTCACCCACGTCGTGAACTACGACGTGCCCTCGGCACCGGAGTCGTACGTGCACCGCATCGGTCGCGTTGGTCGCGCCGGTCGCGCCGGCGTGGCCATCACCTTGGCCGAACCGCGCGAGCAACGTCAGTTGCAGAACATCGAGCGCCTCACCAAGCAGAAGATCCCCTTCGAGAAGGTGCCCTCGGTCGATGCGTTGCGCGCCCGACAGATGGAACTCACCACCGAGACCATGCGCGAGGCGTTGGCCACCGACGGTCTCGAGCACTTCGAATCGGTTCTGCACGAATTGTCCGGCGACTTCTCGGTCGAGCAGATCGCCCTGGCCGCCATCAAGTTGGCGCACAACGCCGAGCAGTCCACCATGGACGAGGTCGAGATTCCCGATCTGTCGCAACCGCGCGAACAACGCGACCGCCGCGATCCCCGGGATCGGTTCGACCGCTCCGAGCGCAACGATCGCAGCAGTCGTTTCGGGCGCGATGAACGTCCCGATCGTGGTGGCCGTTTCGAGCGCGGTGGCCGTGGTCGCGGTGGTCCGGTCATGGCCAAGTTGTACGTGGGCCTCGGACGCAAGGCGGGCATCCGACCCCAGGACCTGGTGGGTGCGATCGCCAACGAAAGTGGCATCTCCGGTCGCGACATCGGCGACATCAAGGTCAGCGACCAGTTCTCCATCGTGGAGGTGCCCGGCGACGACGTCGAGAACATCCTGCGATCCATGAAGCACGCGTCCATTCGGGGCAAGAAGGCCAACATCCGTCGCTATCGCGACGAGCGTTGACCTACATTGCGCTCATGTCGAATTCATCGATCGCCAACGAGCGTTACGTCCTGTTCACCACCTTCAAACGTGACGGGTCGGCCGTCGGTACCGCGGTGTGGATCGCTCCCTACGAGACCGGTCGTGCGTGTTTCACCACCGGTGGCGACTCGGCCAAAGTGAAGCGCCTGCGCAACGACGCGCGCGTCACCCTGCAGAAGTGCGATTACAAGGGTCGTGTCGCACCGGGTACACCGGTCACCGAAGCGACGGCCCGAGTGGTCACTGGGGCCGACTGCGAGCCCGTGAACGTCGCCATGCGCAAGAAGTACGCCATTCAGTTCCGCATGCTCGAGTTGACCACGGCGATCACCTCGCGCATCAAACGTCAGTCGGTGGCCGATGCGGCCGTGATCGTCGACTTCTCCTGACACCTCGCGGCCTGCTCGGCCGTGATGCGATGCAACCGAGCAACCTCATCCACCGGGAACCGGGCCGAGGAGTATCCGCCCGCCAATACCCATGCGACCGGGCATCCATGTCGCGACGCCCATTCGAAGACCCGTGCCTCGCGTTGGCGAATCACGTCGGTGGTGACACCCGGTGCGCCACCGGCGCTCTCGTGGGCGTCCATGCCCGCGTTGTAGATGACGAGATCGATCGACTCCGGATCGATCACCGAAGCCAACACCTCCGCGACGGCCCCGAGGTAGTCGGTGCCGCCGACCACACGACACGTGACACCGGGACGTGACGGATAGTTGTCGAACGACGACACCGACACGTCCACCTGCTCGATCCCCACGACACCCCGATCACTCAAACGTTCGATGAGGCTGGCCGTTCCCCCACCACAGTGGGCGTCGAAGTCGACGATCAACACGCGCGTCGCGCCCAGATCGAGAGCGCGCACCGCACCGACGACGAGACCGTTGAAGGTGCAGTATCCGGAGTCATGGTCGTAGCGGGCATGATGCAGTCCGCTGGACAACGAACCCGCGAATCCGCCGTTGGCCAACGCAGACTCCACCGCGGCCACCGCTCCACCGGTGGAGGCCAGGACCGAGGCCACGAACCCGGGGCCGTGTTCGGTGAACTGGCCGCGCTCGCCCGCCAGAACCTGGTCGACGTACGACGGGTCGTGGACCGTACGGAGCAAATCGAGGTCGACCGGATGGGGCTCGACCAGTTCGACTCCGACGATGGGGTCGTCGACGAGGGATCGGGCCACCACGGTGGCCTTGCCCACGGTGTCGAAACCGCCCTCGACGGAGTATGCGGAGGAGAAATACACGGGAATCTTCATGATCGTCGAAACGACGGAGACCATCGAAGGTGTGCGTTCGACCTGTTCAGGACCGATTTTTCCCCATCCGCACACTTCGCCTCACTCACATCGTTTTCCTGAACATGGCCCTCCTGAAGCTTCCCCGTCCGTTGCACGTCATCGACATCGACAACCTCATGGGTGACCCCCGGGTCATCGACCCGTGGGTGATCGGAAAGTGGCAATCCGCCTACATGCACACCACCGGTTTGCGGCCCGGTGACCACGCCATCGTCGGGACGGGGTGCAACGGCAAGCACGCCTTCGCCGTGCAGAGCAAGTGGAACCCCTTCCGCGTGGTCCGTCGACCCGGCCCCGATGGAGCCGACGAAGCCCTCATCGAGGCCGCTATCACGGAAGCCGAACGGGGCCGCTACACCCACTTCGTCATCGGCAGCGGCGACCACCGCTTCGCCGATCTGTACGACGAACTGGTGGACAAGGGGTATCCCGTCACCGTGGTGTCGCGGTCCCGATCATTGTCACGGGCCCTGCGTTCCCGGGCCGGGGACCGGCTGCTGTACCTCCCCGACCTGAACCTCATCTGAGCCGACCATCGAGTTCCCGGTGAACGGCGTGTTTACATTCTGTTTGCGCTGTTCGGGTGGATAGTCGGCACGAACTAAGGTCAACCCGTCGGTCTACCCCGGGCCGATCCTGAGGGAGGAACACATGAAAAGGTCGAACAAGAAGTTCGCTCCGATGTTGATCACCGCGGCGTTCGCCATCGGCCTCGTGGCCTGTGGTGGCGATGACGGTGAATCATCGAGCGGCGAAGCCCCGAGCACGGAGGCCCCCACGTCGGAGGCCCCGAGCACCGAAGCGCCGACCGGCGAGGCGCGCTCCAGCGCGTACGTGCCGACCGGTGATCCGATGGACAACTTCACGCCATGGGATGACAGCAACACCGTGATCGATTGCGCACCCGAGGAAGGCCCGCTCAAGGCCGCCTGGATCTACGTCGGTCCGATCAACGACGGTGGCTGGACGCAGGTCCATGACGAGGCTCGTATGGCCGTGCAAGAGCACTTCGGTGACGCCGTCGAGACCACGTACAAGGAGTTGGTCCCTGAAGGTCCGCAGGCCCTGCAGACCATCGAAGATCTCATTGCTGACGGGAACACCGTCATCTACGGAACCTCGTTCGGTTTCCAGGACCAGTTCATCGAGGCGGCCGCCGCGCACCCCGAGGTGTGCTTCGAGTTCGCCACCGGATACAAGTCCGCTCCGAACGTGTCCCAGTTCTACGGTGCCGCTGAAGACACCGACTACCTGACCGGCATGGCCGCTGGTGCGGCGTCGGCGACCGGCAAGTTGGGAATGGTTTCGTCCTTCTCCTTCGCCGAAGTGGTGCGCGGCGTCAATGCGTTCGCTCTGGGCGCGCAGGCGATGAACCCCGATGCCACGCTCAAGGTGCTCTTCATCCAGTCCTGGTTCGACCCGGCCGAAGAGCGCAAGGCCGCCGAGGCACTGCTCGCTGAGGGTGTCGACGTGCTCGGCATGAAGGGCGTCGACTCGCCCAGCACCGGTGACGTCGCCAAGGAGAACGGAATCCCGTGGGCCGGCTACAACAAGGACCAAAGTGCCAACTACCCCGAGGTGTGGTTGACCGCGACGGCATACGACTGGTCCGTGTACCAGATCCCGCGTCTGCAGCAGGTTCTCGACGGCACCTGGGTGGCCGGCAATTACTACGGCACCTTGAAGGACGGCTTCGTGAAGCTCGGTAAGTACGGTTCGTTGGTCTCCGACGAGACCTACGCCGCGATCGAAGCTCGTCTGGCCGAGTTGGCCGAGGCGCCCGGAAGCGAGTTCACCGGACCGATCATGGACAACCAAGGCAACGAAGTTCTCGCCGACGGTGTGAGCCACACCTACGGCGAACTCATGGAGATGGCCTACTTGGTGGCAGGAGTCGAAGGAGAACTCTGATCTCCCGAGCCAGATTGGCGAAAGAGGGCGGGCCGAAAGGCCCGCCCTCTTTCTTTGTTCGGATCACGTTCGTCTAGGGTCAGAAGGTCGGTAGCACACCGTCAGGGAGGGTGGATTCGGTGACGGAGCAGGTCGCTGTGCGCATGTCGGGAATCGTGAAGCGATTCCCCGGAGTGGTGGCCAACGATGGCGTGAACCTCGAGATTCGCGCCGGCGAAGTGCACGCACTCCTCGGCGAGAACGGAGCGGGTAAATCCACGTTGTCCAACATTCTCACCGGTTTGTACCGCGCCGACGATGGGGTCGTCGAGATCGCCGGTCATCGGTGCGAGTTCTCTTCTCCCCGCGATGCCTTGGATGCTGGCATCGGCATGGTGCATCAGCACTTCCGCCTGGTACCAACGTTCACGGTGGCCGAGAACGTGGTCCTCGGCGAATCCGATGGC
>SYCH01000134.1 GCA_005787025.1 Actinomycetota bacterium
GCGAGCCGGCGACACCGGTCGTCAGGTGGCGATTCGCACCCCGAACAGTCGCTCGAACTCGGCCATGTAGTCCGCGTCGTTCTCGATCGCCCCCAAGGCCACCCAGTCCGCGTCGCTCACCAACGGACGGTTCGCCAACAGCTCGGGTCCACCCCACGACACCGGATATCGCAAGCGCGGTTCGGTGGTGCGAATGGCGTTCAACACCACCGCACCGACCTCGAAGGGATCGGTGGCCTGGGCCATGCCCGCCGCGTAGAACTGGAACATGCGGCGATAGTGCGCGTCGTAGGCGCCGCTCGAATTCGGCGCGTCGATGTTCTTGGCGAAGATCGCCGATTTGGTGATGCCCGGTTCCACCATCGCCACGCGAATGCCGAACGGCGCCACCTCCTGGGCCAGTCCCTCCGACATCGCTTCCAACGCCCACTTCGACGCCACGTACGGTGCCTGCGCCAACGCGGCGAACCGACCCACCACCGACGAGATGGTGATGAGCGTGCCCGACCGGCGTTCACGCATGTGCGGCAACACCGCTTGCACGCAACGCACCACGCCGTACAGGTTCACGTTCATCACCTCGTGGTACAGCGAGGGTGGGCACTCCTCCACCACCGCATTGCCACCCACACCGGCGTTGTTCACCAACACGTCGATCCGGCCGGCTCGCTCGAACACCTCGGCCAACCCCGCGCTGGTGCTGCCGTCGTCGGCCACGTCCATCTCGACCCACTGCAGCTTCACGCCGGCGTCGGCCGCCATCGAGTCGGCCTTCTTGGCTTTCTCCAGACCACGGGCGGTGCCGAACACGGTGTACCCGTTACTGGCCAGGTGAATGGCGGTGGCGCGACCGATTCCCGAGTTGGCGCCCGTCACCACGGCGACCTCGATGTTCTCTCCCATGCCCCGCACACTAGATGCGCGACGCGACCACACTCAGCGGATCGAATCCCGCAGGCGATCCACCCAGTCGTCGGCCTGCTGCCAACGCACATCGGCGTGCTCGCGCGTGGAGTGGGCGTGCTCGCCCGCGGCCGGATACGAACCGAGGAACTTCACACCACCCTGTTTGGCGTGCAGGGCCCGCAACGCGTCGGCCACCAACTCGTCGGCGATGTGACCGTCGAGGTACATGACGAAGCAATAGTCGCCCAGGCCACCGTCCTTGGTGGGCCGCGACAACAGGTTGGTGATGTTCACACGACGCGCGGCGAACTCCTGCAGGATCGAGATGAGGCTGCCCGGTTCGTCGGCGCGCTGGTACACCACGATGCCGGTCACGTCGTGTCCGGTGGGGGCGGGGATTCCCGTGCGACCGACCACCACGAAGCGGGTCTGGTTCCCCGAGTGGTCCTCGATGTTGGAAGCCACGACATCGAGCCCGTACAGACTCGCGGCGTTGCACGGCGCGATGGCCGCCGCACCCACCAACTTGTCGGCCGACACGATGCGCGCCGCGTCAGCGGTGCTGTTGGCCGCGCGCACCTCGGCGTCGGGAAGTTTCTCGCGCAGATACCGATGGCACTGAGCGGTGGCCACGGGGATGGAGAGGACCGTGTTGATGTCGGACAACTTGGTGCCGGGCAAGGCGAGCAAGCAGTGCTCGATGTTCAACACGATCTCGCGCTGGATCAACAACTCGTAGTCGAACGACAATGCGTCCTGCGTGAAGTTGACGGTTCCCTCGATGGAGTTCTCGATGGGCACGACGCCGAACTCCACGTCGCCGGAGGCCACCGCGTCCAGAACATCGGGAACCGTTCGGAACGCCACCAGCTCACCGGCACCCAAATCGGCCTGCGAGCGAACCGCCTGCTCGGTGAAGGTGCCGAACGGACCGAAGAAACCGACCTTCAGGGCGGGCCCGGAGGCGGTCGTGGAGGTTCGCGCACTGTTCACGACGGTCAAGGCTACGGCTCGGGACCTCAAGTGGCAGGATGATTACGTGGATCAGGAACTCTTGCGGGCCCTCCTCGACGACGTCTCCGCGGGCCGCATCGCGCCCGACGACGCGGTCGAACAGTTGAAGCGCCTGCCGTTCCGACAGGTGGACGACACACTGGTCGATCACCACCGTCACCTGCGTCAAGGTGCCCCCGAAGCGGTGTACGGGCCCGGCAAGTCGCCCGAGCAGTGCGTCTCCATCGTGGGTGAACTGCTGGCCCACGGTCGTGGTGCCGTCCTCGTCACCCGTACGGACGACGATCAGCGCAAGGCCCTCGAAGCGGCCCACGGCGTCGCCGACACCGCCAACGGTTCCATGCTGTGGCGCGCACCGGCCCCCATCGATCACGGCAACGTGTTGGTGATCTCGGCTGGTACCGCCGACGTACCGGTGGTCGACGAGTGCGTGCTCGCCTTGCGGGCCCACGGCATCGTCGCGTCGCGCATCACCGACGTCGGCGTGGCCGGACTTCATCGTCTCCTCGATCGCGTCGACGACGTCATGGACGCCGACATCATCGTGGTGGTGGCCGGCATGGAAGGCGCGTTGGCCAGCGTCATCGGCGGACTCAGTGGCAAACCGGTCATCGCCGTTCCCACGAGTGTCGGTTACGGCTCCGGGCTCGACGGTGTCACGGCGTTGCTCGCGATGCACGCCACCTGCGCCAACGGGATCACCGTGGTGGGTATCGACAACGGATACGGAGCCGCCTGTGCCGTGGCGCGGATCATTCGAGGTCGGTCGGCATGACCCGCGTGGCCTGGTTCAACTGCTCCGCCGGGACCGCCGGCGACATGACGTTGGCGGCCTTGGTCGACGCTGGCGCCGATCAGTTGCGGGTCGGAGAGATCCTGGCCGCGCTTCCGATCGACGACTACGCCCTCACCTTCGAACGCACCCAGCGCTGTGGGGTGGCATCCACACGGGCCATCGTCGTCGTTCATCATCACGACGAGCATCCTCACGATCACCATCGGCCGTGGCGCGACATCGATGCGATGCTCGTGGCCGCCGACCTCCCCGATCGAGTTCGCGATCGGGCCCGCGCGGTCTTTTCGACGTTGGCCGAGGTCGAAGGCGCGATTCACGGTGTCGCGGCGGCCGACGTCGAATTCCAC
>SYCH01000135.1 GCA_005787025.1 Actinomycetota bacterium
GATGACCACCCACCAACGCGCCGTTTCGAACCCGCCGATGAGCACCAGGAATTCGCCCACGAAACCGTTGAGTCCCGGAACACCGATGCTCGACAGCATGACCACCATGAACGCGGCGGCGAAGATGGGCGCGACCTTCTGAAGACCCTTCAACTCGGCAATCTGACGCGTGTGACGACGCTCGTAGATCATGCCCACGAGAAGGAACAAGGCTCCGGTGGACACACCGTGGTTGATCATCTGCATCACACCACCGCTGACGGCCTCCGAGGTGAAGGCGAACGTGCCCAGCACGATGAAGCCGAGGTGGGCCACCGACGAGTAGGCGACCAATCGCTTCAAGTCCTTTTGCATCGTCGCGGCGATCGCTCCCCAGATGATGCCGATGACGGCCAGAGTGAGAAAGATCTCCCGACTCCACAAGGCCGCCTCCGGGAAGAGATACACACCGAAGCGGAGCAGGCCGTAGGTGCCCAGTTTCAGCAACACACCGGCCAGGATCACCGCGCGGGCGGTGGGCGCCTGCGTGTGCGCGTCGGGCAACCACGTGTGCAACGGGAAGAGCGGTACCTTCACCGCGAAGGCGATGGCGAAGGCGAAGAACAGCCAGCGACCGGTGCTGGCGGCGAAGTTCGCTCCCTCGGCGATCTCGACCAGGTCGAAGGTCATGCGACCAAGATCGGACTTGGCCAGCAACGCGGTGGTGACGATGCCCACCAACATGAAGGCCGACCCGACCATGGTGTAGAGGAAGAACTTGGTGGCCGCGTAGATGCGCTGGTCGTAACCCCAACCACCGATGAGGAAATACATCGGTACCAACACGATCTCGAAGAAGAGGAAGAACAAGAACAGATCGAGGCTGAGGAACGAGCCCATGACACCGGCCTCGAGCAACAACAGCCAGGCGAGATAGCGCTTCTCATCATGATGAGGATCGCAACCGACGATGACGAGGGGGAAGAGGATTCCGGTCAGCACCACCAGGAACAAGGAGATTCCGTCGATACCGAGGTGCCAGCCGATGCCCCACGACGAGATCCACTCGTGCTTGGAAACGAACTGGAATCCCTCCTCGCCGGTCTCGAACGACGCCAACACCCACAGGCCCACCGCACCGGTGAACACCGAGGTGACCAAAGCGATCAACTTCGTGAATTCGGGGCGACGCGACGACGAGAACAGAGTGAGGATGGAGCCGACGAGCGGCATCAAAACCAGCAACGTCAGAACCGGGTAGGGCAACGAGTGTGTCGCTTCACTGGCCAGCATCAGAGCACCACCCCTCGGAGGAAGAACCACACCAACAGGGCGACCACACCCAAACCGACCGCGGCGGCGTAGTTACGAACCGCGCCGGTCTGTCCCTTGCGCAGGAAACCGCCGGCCCCTTGAACCAGGCGTCCGACTCCGTTCACCGCGCCGTCGACGATGGTGCGATCGGCCCACGCCACACCATCGAACGCCCGCCGGCCGGGACCGCCCATGAATGAGGTGATGGCCTTGTCGTACTTCCATCCGTCGGCGAGCAACGCCGGTTCGATCGCGGCGATCTTCTTCTTGGCGTACACCGCGGCCGAGAGCAGTATTCCGGAGACCGCCACCACGATGGCGATGCCCAACAGGATGTACTTGTTCTCGTAGGCCCAGGAATGATGAATGTCGGCCTCACCGAATTCGATGACCGGTTCGAGCCACTTCTCGAGGAAGTGCAGATCCTTGGTGAAGGGCAACTGCATCGCGCCACCGACGACCGACAGACCAGCCAACACCACCAGTGGCAACAACATGATCTTGGGACTCTCGTGCGGCTTGAAATCGCCGTGCGCCCCGTGTTCCTCGCTGTGATCGCTCCAACGCGCCTCACCGAAGAAGACCATGATCACCTGACGGGTCATGTAGTACGCGGTGAGCAGAGCCGTGATCATGCCGACCACGTACAGGATGGGGCTCTTGGCGAAAGCGAAGAGCAGGATCTCGTCCTTGCTCCAGAAGCCAGCGAACGGTGGAACACCGGCAATGGCCAGCCAGCCGATGATGAACGTGAACGCGGTGACGGGCATCAACTTGCGCAACGCGCCCATGCGACGCATGTCCTGTTCGTGATGCATGCCATGAATGACCGAACCGCTACCGAGGAACAACAAGGCCTTGAAGAACGCGTGCGTGACCATGTGGAAGATGGCTGCGACGTAGGCGCCCGAGCCGACGGCCAGAAACATGAAGCCGAGCTGGCTGACCGTCGAGTACGCCAGAACCTTCTTGATGTCGGTCTGGGCCACGGCGATGGTGGCGGCGAACAACGCGGTGGCGACGCCGACGATGGCGATCAAGGTGGGCGCCCAGTCGTACGAGATGGCCAACACCGGGTTCACGCGGGTCATCAGGAACACGCCCGCGGTCACCATGGGGGCGGCGTGGATGAGGGCCGACACCGAGGTGGGGCCTTCCATGGCGTCGGGCAACCAGATGTACAGCGGCAACTGCGCGCTCTTTCCGCAGGCTCCGATGAAGAGCATCAAGCCGATGGCGGTGGCGGTGACCGCCGACAGGGCCCCCGACTCGGCCGCGTGGTTGATGCCCGAGTAACTCAAGGTGCCGGTGGCGCCGAAGGCCAGGAACATTCCCATCATCACGCCCCAGTCACCGACGCGGTTGGTGACGAAGGCCTTCTTGCCGGCGGTGGCGGCGCTCTCGCGGGTGTGCCAGAAAGAGATGAGGAAGTACGAACAGGTGCCCACGCCCTCCCAGCCGAGGAAGGTGACCAGAAGGTTCTCGCCCAGAACCAACATCAGCATCGAGAACACGAAGAGGTTCAGATAGATGAAGAACTTGCTGAATTTCGGATCGCCGTGCATGTAGCCGATGGCGTACAGGTGGATGAGGGTGCCGATTCCGGTGACGAACAAGGCCATCGTGATGCTGAGCGGATCGGCGAGGAAGGCCAAATCCACGTGCAACGACCCGACCGGCACCCACGAGAACGCGGTCACGACGTGGTGACGTTCCTCGGTGGGCATCGAGATCAGATCGAAGAACGCCCCCACGGTGACGGCGAACGAACCGGCCACCATGAGCGCCGCCAACACACCGGACTTCGGCTCACCCAGAAGACGACCGAAGACGACGTTGACGAGGAAACCCAGCAGCGGCAGGGCGGGAATCAACCAGATCAGATCGAGCATCGCACTAGCCCTTCAGCGCCGAGATGTCGTCCGCGGTCGCACCGGGGCGACGGCGCATGATGGACACGATGATTCCGAGACCGATGACCACCTCGGCGGCGGCCACGACCATCACGAAGAACACGGTGGTCTGACCACCGATGTCACCCATCTTCTTGGCGAGAGCGACGAAGCTGAGGTTCACGGCGTTCAACATCAGTTCGATGCACATGAACATCACGAGCGGATTGCGACGGACCAGCACTCCGACGGCACCGATTCCGAAGAGGACCGCGGCGAGGATCAGGTACCACGTGGTGGTGGGGGTGGCGGCGGCGAGAAACGACATCACGAAGCCTTCCCCGAACCCTTGACACGACGGGTGAGCAACACCGTGCCGACGACCGCGACCACCAGCAGCACCGAGGTGACTTCGAAGGCCACCACGTAGTCACCGAACACGCTGCGGGCCAACTGCTTGATGTTGGTGTCGCCGTCACCGACGGTGTCGGCGACGTTCAGCCCCGTCCCGCGAACCATGATGGCATCGCGCGACGAGACCACCGCGGCCACCACGAGCCCGATCACACCGAGTCCGACGATGGCCGCGAGCGGACGCTGAATCCTGAACGGTTCGGATGACAGGTCCTCGGAGCGATCGACGCCGAGGAGCATGATCACGAACAGGAACAGAACCACGATGGCGCCGGCATAGACGATGACCTGAACCGCCGCCAGGAAGTGGGCGTTCTGAGCCACGAACATCACGGCCACTCCGAACAGCGTGAGGATGAGGCTGAGCGCGGCGTGCACCGGATTGCTGCGCACGATCACACCGACTGCGCCCACCAGGATCATGGCGGCGGCGAGAACGAAGACCACCAGTTCCATCAGCGCTCACCCCCGTCGCGCACGGTCTGCTCCGGTTCGGGGGCTCGTTCGCCGTAGCCGAGTTCTCCGCTCCAGCCGACGACACCTTCGAACGTCGCGTCACCGGAGGGCGCCGTGGCCCGCACCCAACCCGAGGTCGAGAGATCTTCGCCTTCGCGCCAGTCCTCCCACGGGAGTTGCTGCGGGCGTCCGTCGTCACCGACCACCAGCTCGGCTTTGGTGTAGATGGCGTCCTTGCGATTCGTGAACGAGAATTCGAACAACTTCGTCTCGGTGATGGCCTCGGTCGGGCACGCCTCGACGCAGAGATCACAATGGATGCAACGGAGATAGTTGATCTCGTAGACGAAACCGAAACGCTCGCCGGGCGAGGTGGGGTTCTCGGGATCGTTGTCGGCACCACGGACGTAGATGCACTTCGCAGGACACACACCGGCGCACAACTCGCACCCGATGCACTTCTCCATACCATCCTCGTAGCGATTCAGGACGTGTCGACCGTGCAACCGCTCGGGCTTGTCGGCCTTCTCGTCGCGCTGGGGCTTGCCCTTCTTCAGTTCGCGACCGCCCGAGTACTGGCGGGTGACCTTGTTGCGTCGACCCACCTGACGCAAGGTGACCAGGAATCCACCGAGATAACCCATCAGAACATCGCCCCCTCACGTTCGCGATTGGCCCGGCTGGTCCGCACGGCCGCCGACATCAAGCCCGCACAGCCGGCGATGACCACGCCCGAGATGATCCCGACCACACCACGGTTCCAGCCCTCGTCGCGACCCAACTGGAGAACGGCCATCAACATGAACCATCCGAGGGACGCCGGGATGAGGATCTTCCAGCCGAGGTCCATCAATTGGTCGTAACGGAAACGCGGCAACGTCGCGCGCATCCACACGTACACGTAGAGGAACACCAGCACCTTGGCGATGAACCAGATGGTTCCCTCGATCGCGCCCGGGATGACCGGAATGTCGAAGAGTCCCTGCGGGCCACCGAAGAACAGCGTCACGATGATGCCGCTCATGGTCACCGTATTCATGAACTCGGCCAAGAAGAAGAGCCCGAATCGGATGCTGGAGTACTCGGTGTTGAATCCACCGACCAGTTCCTGCTCGGCCTCCACGAGGTCGAACGGCGGACGGTTCATCTCGGCCGTGGCCGCCAACATGAAGATGATGAACGGAACGATGCCCGTGGACACCACGTGCCAATCGGTGAAGCCACCTTGATTACCCACGATCCCGCTCGTCGACAACGTGCCCGCGAGCAACAGGACCGTGGCGATGCTCAGACCCAGGGCCGCCTCGTAGGAGACCATCTGCGCCGACGCGCGAACCGATCCCAACAGTGGGTACTTGGAACCGCTCGACCAACCGGCCAGCATGATTCCGTAGACGGCGACCGACGACAGCGCCATGAAGAGCAGGATGCCGACGGGCGGATCCGCCAACTGCACGCGCGTCGTCTGACCGAACCATTCCACCAATCCGTCCTTGCCGTCGGAGAAATCGCCTCCCAGCGGAATGACGGACCACACGAGGAAGGCCGGGACGAAGGCGAGATACGGCGCCAACTTGAAGACGAAGCGGTCCGCGCGATCCGGGAGCAGGTCCTCCTTGAAGAAGAGTTTGATGCCGTCGGCCAGGGTCTGCAGCAAGCCCCACGGACCGGCCTTGTTCGGTCCGATGCGGTTGCCCATGCCGGCGATGGCCTTGCGCTCGAACCACACCATGAACATGGTGACGAGGAGACCGAGAGCGAAGATCACGACGACCTTCAACAAGATGATGAGGAGTGGCGCCCAGATCAGGTCGCCGATCGCGAGGGGGTCGAGACCGAGGAGAGCGGTCATCAGAGCGTCTCCACCCGCACGTCGTTGACCCACTTGGTGGCGTCGATGAGCTCACCGATGTTGGCACCGGATTGTGCCCACGCCGCCCACACGGTTCCGCGCTGAACGGAATCGTCGGCCACGACGTTCATGACGATCGAGGTCCGGTCACCCGACACCTTGACCGAGGCGCCATCGGCCGCGCCGAGGCGTTCGAGATCGAGCGAGTGCATGTGCAGGTACGAACCCGGAGCCAACGGAGCGAGGGACGGGGATTCGGACACGTTGCGACCGTTGTCGTACAACTTGCGACCCACCACCAAACGATGACCGAAGCCAGGCTTTTCGGCGACCGGGGGGGCGACCGGGGTCGAGGTGGCCGTCGCAAGCGGTGCGAGCACCACGCCATCGGGATGCGCCGACAAGGCGGCTCGCGTCGCCGGGCCGAACACCGGATTCGACGACACCAGATCGGCGTGAACCTCGGCCACCGACGCGACGCCCAGATCGTGGCCGAGGATGTCGGCCAACTCGAGGGCCACCATCCAGTCCGGTCGTGACGTGCCGTTCACCGTCACCTTGCGCGCGAGTCGAGTGACGCGTCCCTCGAGGTTGGTCGTGCTTCCGTCCTTCTCACCGAAGGCCGCCGCCGGCAGGAGCACCGTGGCCTTGGTCGACGACGCGGTCGCGAAGGTGTCGACCGCGATGATGTTCGGAACGGCCGCGAGCGCGCGACGCGCCAGGTCGGTGTCGGGGAAATCGGCGATGGGGTCGGATCCGACCAACACGAGACAGTCGATCTCGCCGTTCGCCGCATCGGTGAGGATGTCGACGGCATCGCGTCGACCGAGACCCGCGCTCAACGCACCACGCACGTTTCCACGACGCAACACCGGAAGAACCGTGGCGCTCGGGTGCGCCGCCATGACGGCGTCGAGAGCGGCCATCGTGTACTCGTCGCTCTCGGCGAGATTGGAACGACCCACCACCACCACGACCGAACCCTTGGCCAGCTGCGCCGACACCACGGACTCGCTCAGCGTGGATGCCACGACCTTGGCCTGATTCCCCGGCATGTGCGGCACGGACTTCCACGCGTACCGGGTGAGGCCACTGCCCTTCGACGCGAACTCGAGGATCCGTGAACGCTTCTTCTCCGAGGCGTCGCGCAATCGCAGGTACAGGATCGGCAACTCTTCCTTCAGATCGGGGCTCAGCAGAATGATGGTGGACGCGCGGGACGCGTCGTCGATGGTCGCTTGCGGGTACGCGAGAACGGCGGCCGGCAGCCCGTCGCCCAATTGCGCATCGACCGAATCGATCGCCAGGGCGTCGGCCAGCTTCGCCCAGGCGTGGGCGTCCTCGTTGGTTCCGCGTGCACCGCCGAGAACCGCCACGCGCGTCGCGCCACCCGACCGCAGAGCCGACGTGATGATCGACGCCGCGGTGGACAGGGCCGAACTCCAGGAGGTCTCGACGAGGGATGCGCCGTCACGAACGAGAGGGTTCGACAGTCGAGCGTCGGACTTCACCGACTCGAAGTTGAACCGGCCCTTGTCGCACAACCACCCGTGATTGACCGGGTCGCTGTCGACGCCTTGATAACGGAGCAATTCGTCGCGACTGCTCTCGAGAGTGATCCGACAACCGACGGAACAGGTAGTGCAGGTGCTCTCGGTCTTCTCCAGGTCCCAGGGGCGGGCCTTGAAACGGTAGGGCTGCGCGGTGAGTGCTCCCACCGGGCAGATCTGCACGGTGTTGCCCGAGAAGTACGAACTGAACGGCTCGTCGGGGAACGTCTGCACCTGGGTGTTGTTGCCGCGCGACGTGAAATGAATGAGCGCGTCTCCGGCCACCTCGTCGGCGAAACGCGTACAACGGTCGCACAGGATGCAACGCTCGCGATCGAGCAGCACGAGATCGCTGATGGCTATCGGCTTCTCGTAGTGGCGCTTCTCCTCGATGAAGCGACTCTCGCCCGGACCATGGCTGAACGCCTGGTCCTGCAGCGGACACTCGCCCCCCTTGTCGCAGACCGGACAATCGAGCGGATGGTTCGCGAGCAACAACTCGATGATGCCCTCTTGGGCCCTCTTCACCTGATCGGTCTCGGTGCGAACCACTTGGCCCTCGGCGACCGGGGTCATGCAACTGACGACCATCATCGGACCGCGGGGACCCTCCACCTCGACCAAGCACTGACGGCACATGCCGACCGAACTCATTCGCGGGTGGTAGCAGAAGCGCGGGATGTAATCGCCACTGCGATCAGCGGCGGCGATGATCAGTTCGCCCTTGCGCGCGGCCACGGGCCGACCGTTGATGGTGAGGTTGATCGCGTTCGGATCGACGACGACCTCGGGAGTCGGTTCGGTGGTGGTCATGACGCGGCTCCGACTGCGGTGACGGGGATCATCGTTCGCTTGGTCACCCGCGCGGCAAACTCCTCGGGGAACAGGACCAACGCCGAATTGATCGGCGCGTACGCCGACGGACCGACGAAGCAGATGGTGTTCATCTTGTACGGGAACGGCACGGCATCGAGACCCAGTCGCTTGCTGGAGGCGTGCGGGAAATCTCCGGGACAGATGGACGTGCCGACCTCGACCAGTTGGGCCAGGTCGGCGTCGGTGCCCTTGCCGTCCACGATGCGGCTGAGAATTCGCTCGAGCCAGGTGCCACCTTCGCGGCACGGAGTGCACTTGCCGCACGATTCATGCGCGTAGAAACGAGTCAGGGTGAGTGCGGCGGCCGGGATGTCGGTCGTCTCGTCCATCACCATCACGGCGCCCGAGCCCAGCATCGAACCGGCGGCCCCGGCTTGCGGGCCTTCGAAGGGGACGTCGAGTTGATCCTCGGTGAACCACGGAGCGGAACCGCCACCGGGCACGAAGGCCTTGAGCTTGTTGCCGTTGCGAATGCCTCCGCAGTATTCCTCGTTGAAAATGAGATCACGGAACGTCGTGACGCCGTTGATGATCTCGTAGACACCGGGGCGCTTCACGTGACCGCTCACGGCGACCATGCGGGTGCCGGGTGACGTCTTGGTGCCGATGGCGGTGTAGGCCTCGGCCCCGTTGCGCATGAGCCAAGGAAGGTTGGCCAAGGTCTCGACGTTGTTCACGATGGTGGGTTGTCCGTACAGGCCGATGGCCGCCGGGAAGTACGGCGGCTTCAGACGCGGCATGCCACGGTTGCCCTCGAGGCTCTCGATGAGCGCGGTCTCCTCACCCACCACGTAGGCACCGGCACCCCAGTGCAGCACGATGTCGAGCGAGAACTTCGACCCGAGAATGTTCTTGCCGACGTATCCGGCGGCGTACGCCTCGTTGAGGGCGGTGGCCACACGCTCTTGAGCGAGCGCCATCTCTCCACGGATGTACAAGAAGCACTGCGACAAGCCGGCGGCGTAACAGGCGATGAGACATCCCTCGATCAACTGATGCGGATCGCGCTCCATGAGCAAGCGGTCCTTGTAGGTGCCGGGCTCGCTCTCGTCGCCGTTGACGACCAGGTAACGCGGGAACACACCTTGCGGGGTGAGTCCCCACTTGGTGCCGGCGGGGAAACCGGCACCACCACGACCGAGAACGGTTGCGCTCTTTACCTCGTCGTGAACCTCGTTCGCCGGACGACCGAGCGCCGCTCGCAACCCGGCGTAACCGTCGGTGGCGAGATAACGCTGCAAGGTGTACGAGTCGGCGTGTTCGAAACGCGACGTGACGATGCGGGGACGCTCGCCCGCGACGAAACCCGGAGCGTGCGGATACGTGTTCGTGGAATTCGGCGTGTTCACAGGGCCGCCTTTCCGTCCATCCAGGTCGGTGCCTCGGTGACGTCCTCGGGCGGGACCGCACCGACACCGCGGTCGACCGGAATGTGCTGACGCACGCGAGCCACGGTGCCGTGCGCCGGAATCTCGTCGTTCAGACGGCCGGCCTTCAGGTCGTCGACGAGAGAATCGAAGTCGGCGTCCGCCACGCGGAATCGGTAGCGATAGTTGACCTGCAAACACGGTGCCTCGGTGCACGCCGCCTGACATTCGGCACGTTCGAGGGTGAACATTCCGTCGTCGGTGGTTCCGCCCAACTTCACGCCCAAACGATGCTCGGCGTGGTGCATGAGTTCCTCGGCACCCATCAATGCGCACGACATGGTGCCGCAGATGTTGATGAGATACTTGCCCACCGGTTCGAACTTGAACATCTCGTAGAAGGACGCGGTTCCGTAGACCTCGGCCGAGGTGGCACCCACGAGTTCACCGATGTGAGTCATGGCTTCGTTCGTGACGTGTCCGTCCTGCTCCTGGGCCAGGTGCAACAACGGGATCATGGCCGACCGCGCGCGCGGGTAACGGCCGATGATCTCATTGGCGAGACGCACGTTCTCTTCGGACAGACGAGCCATCAGCGATCGACCTCCCCGAGCACGGGATCGACGGACGAGATCACGGCCACCGCGTCGGCGACCAGTCCACCACGCATCATGTGGGGCAGGGCCTGGATGTTCACGAAGCTGGGGGCGCGCATGTGGATGCGGTACGGCTTGGGACCGCCATCGCTGACGATGTAACAACCGATCTCTCCGCGCGGACTCTCGATACCCACGTACACCTCGCCCTCGGGCACCTTGAATCCCTCGGTGAAGATCTTGAAGTGGTGGATCAGAGCCTCCATCGACTCGTCGATGCGGGCGCGCGGCGGCGGAGTGACCTTCTTGTTCTGGATTCGGTAGTCACCGAGCGGCATGTGATCGAGGATCTGATACACGATGCGGATGGACTCACGAATCTCGTTGAGTCGAATGGCGTAGCGATCGAACGCGTCGCCGTAGGTGCCGACGATCACGTCGAACTCGACCTCGTCGTAACGCAGATAGGGCTGATCACGACGCAGGTCCCAGGCCACTCCGGTGGAGCGCAGGATGGGTCCGCTCGTTCCGAGAGCCAAGGCCTCGTCGGCGGTGATGACACCGACTCCTTGCAGACGTTCGCGCCAGATGGGCTGGTCGGTCATGAGGATGTCGTACTCGGCCAATCGCGGCGGCAACATCTCGAGGATCGACAGCACGTCGTCGCGCCAGCCCGCGGGCAGGTCGGCGGCCAAACCACCGGGGCGGATGAAGTTGTGGTTCATGCGCAGGCCGGTGACCTTCTGGAAGAAGCGCAACACTTCCTCGCGCTCGCGCCAGCCGTAGAGCATCATCGACACCGCACCGATGTCCATGCCATTGGTGGCCAGGAAGAGCAGGTGGCTGCTCATGCGATTGAGTTCGCTCAGCAACATGCGCATCCACACGGCGCGTTCGGGGATGTCGTTCTCGATGCCGAGCAATTTTTCGACGGCCATCGAGAAGACCAATTCGTTGTTCAGGGGACTGAGGTAGTCCATGCGGGTGACATTGGTGCCGCCCTGGAGGAAGGTGAGTTCCTCGCCGGTCTTCTCCATGCCGGTGTGGAGGTACCCGATGATCGGCTTGCAACGCAGTACGGTCTCGCCCTGCAGTTCGAGCATCAGTCGCAACACACCGTGGGTGCTGGGGTGCTGCGGACCCATGTTGATGATCATCGTCTGATCCTCGTCGGGGTCGACCGGGATCTGTCCGAGATTGGCGGCCTCGGCCTCGCTCATGCGAAGCACCGCGCCGACCTCGCGCAACAGTTCGCGCGCGCCGATCTCGCTGCGCGAGCGCATCTCCTGCGCACCTTCGTTCGTCTGACGAACGTTCTCCACCGCGGTCACGAGTTCGCTCCCTTGAACTGAACGGGAATGCGGCCGACGGAATAGTCCTTGCGTAGAGGGTGCCCGTCCCAATCCTCGGGCATGAGGATGCGCGTGAGGTCCGGGTGGCCGTCGAAGGACACTCCGTACATGTCGAATACCTCACGCTCCATGGCCTCGGTGCCCGGCCACAATTCGAACAACGACGCGATGGTGGCATCGGACTCGGGGACCTGTACCCGAACTCGGATGCGATCACGGGTGGCGATGGAAGTCAGATTCAGCACGACCTCGAAGCGTTCCGCGTCGACGCCCGACGGCAACTCACGACCCGGATGCGTGAGATAGTCGACCGCGGTCAGATCGCTGCACATGGCGAAGCCGTCGTCGAGCAACTTCTTCAACACCTTGACGTAGTCGGCGCGCGACGGATGGACGACCTTTTGACCACGCGAATACGAGACGGGACTGCCGTGCAGCGTCTCGGGTTGCGGTGCCTCCTGTACGTCGGTCATGCCGGGACTCCACCACGTGACGCCGACAACTGCACCGGCGACACCTGGGCACCGATCTCGGTGATGTGCAGGTTCGCGCCCGCACCCGTCTGCGCGCGTCGACGCATGATCTCGCCGTCCTCGATCTTCTGGTGAAGGGTTTCGATGGCGTGAATCAGGGTCTCGGGCGTTGGCGGGCATCCCGGTGCGTACACGTCGACCGGAACGATCTGATCGACACCCTGGATGATGGCGTAGGTGTTGAACATGCCACCGCTCGAGGCGCACACGCCCATGGAGATCACCCACTTGGGTTCCATTCCGTGCATTTTTTCCATTGCTATAAAGTTATTTAACTCCATAGCTCACGGAAAAAACTTTACTAATCGGTTTGGTAGGGGTGACCCCTGAATTGGTTTGGAATATTTCGCCCCCCCCCCTCAACTGCCCCTCACAGGGAAAATTTTCCCTATACACCTCTAGAGGGGCACATCATTTTTTTATTTCACATCACCCTATTTACATTTTCTAGGGTACCAACCTACATAATCCTTTCTAATAGTAAAATAAACTGTCTTCTTTACGACCTTAAATCATTCATTATTTATGCAACAATTCCCGGGCGGGAAAAAAGGAACTTTTGGGCGGGTTTTATTTTTCCCCCAC
>SYCH01000136.1 GCA_005787025.1 Actinomycetota bacterium
CGCCGACGAATTGCAGACCGTGCTGTGGCCGACTCCGCAGGACGATGACGCCGAGTCGTGGCGGATGCGCGCGGAGTTGTGGCAGGACGAGCGGGCGATCATCGGCGGCTCCGACGCTGGAGCGCACCTCGACCGCATGTGCGGCGCGCCGTACCCCACGCGCTGGCTGTCGGACTGCATCCGCGGGCGTCAGTTGGTGCCGGTGGAGCACGCCGTGAAGATGATGACGTCGGCCCCGGCGCGCCTGTTCGGATTCACCGATCGCGGCGAGTTGCGCGAGGGTGCGTTCGCCGACGTGGTGGTGTTCGACCCCGCCGCGGTGGGATCCGAGGATGCGGCGCTGGTGACGGATCTGCCGGGTGATTCGTCGCGATTGACGGCCGGGTCGTTCGGCGTGAAGCGTGTGCTGGTGAATGGCGTGGTGATCGTGGAGGATGGAGTGGCGAACGGACGGGTACCGGGAACGGTGCTGAAGTCCGGCCGCGACACCTACACCGTCCCCGCCCGCTAACCACTTTGCGACAATTTGTCGCAGAAATGGAGGAGGGGCCGGGGGGATTGCTCCCGCCCGACCCCTCTGGTCTCACGTTGAGTCGGTACTCCCGACCCACTGATCGACGCGTCAGTCCGTGATGGATGTCCAATCGCTGGTCACCACACCACAGATCACTGGCGCCGCACAACCGTTGTACAACCCATTGGCATCAGGGGCGGTTTCCACCGAGGCGGACGTCACCTTGACCACGTGGACAGCGTTGGCTGCGAACGGCTTGCCCGGAGCAAGTAATCCGGTTCCTCCGCCGATCAACGCCAAGGGAACTTCACCAAGCCCGAGAGCAGCTTCGTGGAACGACCCACGGGTCGGATTGATTCCGGCCTTCTCGAGCGCCAACTTCAGAATGTTCGCAATGGAGCACTCTTGTGGGGTGTAGTCGGAGTTGAGCTTCTTACCGGTCGAGTCGGTGATCTGCTGTCCCGCCGGAACACCCGGGTTGGTCGGTCCGCCGTAGTACTCGGTGAAGTTTTCCTCGAAGTGAGCGCGACACTGAGCCTCGAATTCGGTGTCGGGGCGGATGGATGATCCGTCGGTCGAATGGTCGTACGACGTCGTGCAGGAACTTCCGACGGCGCCAGCCGGCGCGCGGCTCAGGCCAAAGGGCGAGCAACCCGACGACGAGACATCCATCAACGTGAACGGCAACCCCGCCGTCGCGGCCGCGTTCCAGAATCCGGTGTTCTCGGTGAAGGGCGTGGCCAAGAGCACGTGCGCCGCACCCTCGGCTTGGAAGACTCCGACGGCCGTGGCACCTTCCTCGTTGATGGCGGCGGAATCGCCCGACAAAGAGTTCAGTTCGATCTTTTTCACGGTGAATCCGGCCGCGGTGAGAGTCGCCTCAGCGGCGCTTCCGGCGGCCGTTCCGCCCGGGGTGTTGTTGGCCAAAACTCCGACGACAGACCCTGGTGCAACGTCGGTGGTCTCCACCCACTGTTTGGCACCGGCTTCAGCGACCACCTCGGTGGGAGGTGCGAGCGCAATGACCAAACCGGTGGCGAGTTCTTCCTGGGTCAGCACGTCGCCGTACATGAGCGGCATTCCCGCATCGAACAAACACTTACGGGCGACCGAGGACAGTCCAGTGCCATTGAGCACGAGGAACAACTCGTTGTCGATGGTGGCAGCCGCGCACAAGGCATCGAACGTCGAAGGATCGAGCGGGTTCCACACCAGCTGTACCAGTTCGATCATGCGCCCATTGACGCCACCGGCGTCGTTGATGTCGTCCATGAAGACCTTCCAGCGATCGAACAAGTGCTCGGTGGTCAACGTCTCGGGAATGGAGATCCCGGCGGCACGAACGGCCTCGAGATCCGACACGGCCACGCCGATCTTGATCGTGGTCTCGGTGATGCCGACGTCGGACGCGGTGAGTTCCTCGGCCGGTGCTTCGGTGCTGGGTGCTTCGGTGCTGGGTGCTTCGGTGCTGGGTGCTTCGGTGGTGCTCCCGCCGTCATCTCCGCCACAAGCGGCAATGACCAGCGAGGCTCCAGCGAGCAGTGCGACCGCAAGGCGTGACTGTCTCTTCATGTGGATTTCCCCCTCTAGGAATTGGACGAGCCTCGCCAGAGACGCGACTCGGTGGCGAAGGGTAGCACAATGTCGACGGGTTTCTGACGCACCGTCAGATCATTCTGACGGTGCGTCAGAAACCTGGAAACGACTACTGTGGGGGTCGGACATGGTCGAGCGCGGGCTCGTGGGGGGATAGATGCAGGACACCGAGGGGCAACGCGCGCGACCGGGGTCGGCGTCGGAACTGGCCGCCTCGATCGCGGTCGACGCCGATATTCAGGACCGAGCCACGCACGAGGTCGACGAGGTGGCTCTCGGCGGTTTCGTCGGTTCCAGTGGCGCCCAGATGTCGTTGCGAGCCGGCTTCAAGGCCGGTGGCATCAGCGTGGCCCTCGTGCTGTTGCTCTTCACGATCCTCGAGGAGTTCGACCGCGTCGCCATGCAGGTACTGGGCCCGGACATTCAAGAGACGCTAGGAGTCTCCGACACCGTGTTGCTCGGCCTGCAGAGTTTCGGCGGGGTCGTTCTGGTGTTGGCCACCCTGCCATTCGCCTGGCTGGCCGACCGCTACTCGCGCGTGCGAGTTCTCAGTGGCGCATCGTCGCTGTGGCTGCTGTTCGTCGGGTTCACCGGTGCCGTCGTCAACCCGTTCCTGATGGGGGTCGCCCGCGCCGGAACCGGTTTCGGTGCGTCGGCTCGCATTCCCATCGGACCGTCTCTCGTCGCGGACCAGTATCCG
>SYCH01000012.1 GCA_005787025.1 Actinomycetota bacterium
CTTGCCGCCGAACTGCGCACCGATGCCGGTTTCCTGCGACAGCTTCAGGATGCGCTGTTCCATGTCGAGGTCGCGGAAGCCGTGGCCCAACGTCGAACCCTCGGTGGGCAGCGAATCCAGGTAGCGCGCGCTGGCGAGCTTCGCGGTCTCCACGGCGTGCTCGGCCGATGTGCCACCGATGACCACGGCCAGGTGAGACGGCGGGCAGGCCGCGGTGCCGAGCGATTTCATCGTCTCGAACAACCCCGGGAAGAGCGACCTGTCGTTCAGCAAGGCCTTGGTTTCCTGAAATAAGTCGGTCTTGTTCGCGCTGCCGCCACCCTTGGCCAGGAACAGGAACTTGTACGCGTCACCGTCGATGGCGTTGATCTTGATCTCGGCCGGCAGGTTGTTGCCGGTGTTCACCTCGTCGTACATGGTGAGCGGCGCCATCTGGCTGTAGCGCAGGTTGCTGGTGAGGTACGTGTTGTACACGCCGCGCGCGATGGCTTCCTCGTCGCCACCTCCGGTGAACACGAACTGACCCTTCTTCGCCTTCACGATGGCGGTACCGGTGTCCTGGCACATGGGCAACACACCGCTGGCCGAGATGGCCGCGTTCTTCAACAGGTCGAGCGCGACGAAACGATCGTTGTCGCTGGCCTCGGGGTCGTCGAGGATGTTGCGCAACTGTTGCAGGTGCCCGGGTCGCAGGAAGTGCGCGATGTCACGCATGGCCTCCTCGGTGATGCGGGTGAGCGCCGCGGGGCTGACCTTCAGGAATCGTCCCTCGGGGGTGTCGAACGAGGACACGCCATCGGTTGTGACCAAGCGATACGGCGTGTCGTCCTTGCCCAACGGCAGGATCTCGGTGAACTCGAACTCGGGCATACCGTCACGCTACGCCCACCAGCGTGTCGTTGCCCAGCCCTTCAGAGGGCGGTCTGCAGAACCAACAACAGCGCCGAAACGGCGCACATCACCAGGATCAGTGGTCGCATCACCGCGGACGACATGTGGCGCGCCAACACGCTCGACAACGGCAGCCCGGCCACCACACCGGGCAGGATGACCGCCGTCAACGCCAACTCGTGACGGCCGATCTCGCCCGACAGCATGAAGCCGGTCACGGTGATGACCACGCCGATGCTGAAGAATGCCGCGATGGTGGCGCGCACCGTTCGGGGGTCGCCGTCTTTGTAGACCAAGGCCATCGGCGGCCCGCCGATGGAGGTGACCGTGCCCATGAACCCGCTGGCGAAACCGGCACTGGTGAGCGTGGTGGCGGTCGTGGGCACTACTTGTCCGCGCCGCGAGGTGACCACCGAGATGATCACGGCGACGGCCACCGACGAGGCGACGGCGTAGGCCAGTAAGTCCTCGTTCATGGCGCGCAACGCCACCAGCCCGATGAACACGCCCGGGAACCGGCCCAGGATCGCCCACTTGAACCCGGAGGCGTCGATGTGCGCGCGATCGCGGATGGCCACGCCGAAGGTCAGGGGCACGACGGCCAGCATCATGGCCACCGGTACGAACGAATGGTCGATCATGGCGAACAACGGAGAGGTGAGCATGCCCAAGCCGAAACCCAACGACCCTTGAACGCTGGAGCCGATCAGCGCCAACGCGGTGCACAACAACACCATGGGCAACGACAGGCCGGCGACGTCGAAGCCGATCATCAGCGGTCCTTCATTCTCTTGGGGTCGGCGTTGGCCGGGTCGTCGGGCCATTGGTGTTTCGGATAACGACCCGCCATGTCCTTGCGCACGTCGGCCCAACTGCCGGCCCAGAAGCCGGGCAGGTCGGCGGTCACCTGCACGGGTCGATCGGCGGGCGACAACAGGTGCAACACCAACGGCACGCGACCGTCGGCGACGGTGGGATGCATCTTGGTGCCGAACAGATCCTGCACGCGCACCCGCACCACCGGCGCGGTGCCCTCGGCCACGGCGGTGGCGTAGTCGAGCGACAACGAGCGACCCGACGCCAGTTCGATGCGCGTCGGGGCCAGTTCGTCCAGACGCGCGCCCTCGGGCCACGGCAGCTGCGAGCGCAACAACATGGCCAGATCGAGCGACTTCAGTTCCGACACCGACGTCATGCCCACCAGATACGGACGCAACCACTCGTCGATGTTGGACAGCAACGTCCTGTCGCTCCAGTCGGGCCAGGACTCACCCAGTTCGCGACGCAGGAAGTTCACCCGCGCGCGCAGTTCGCCGGTGGCGTGGCCCCACGGCAACTCGGCCAGTCGTGTGGACACGACGCGTTCCATCAACGCGTCGACGGCGGGGTCACCGGGGGAGGGGCGCCGGGTCTCCTCGCTCAGACGCATCTTGTCCAGACGCACCACCACGCGCTCGACGATGTCGCGACGTTCCTTGTCCCACGTCACCGTTCTCTCGTCGACCACGTCGTCGCGCAACACCCGGGAGATGACCGCGTGGTCCACCGGAGCGCACGAACGAACGCGCGCGTTCTTGCGATCACCGTCCAGATCGGCGGCCACCACGAACGTCTCGTGGGCGAGGGCGTCGGTGGGGCGGAACCACGCCGCCGAGCCCGTGCGCAACTGGTACTGGCCGGGCTGGCGTCGCACGGCGAGACGGTCGGGGTAGGCCAGCAACAGAACTCGCCCGCAGTGGTCGGCGTCGACGTCGCTCCAATCGAGACGCGAACCCGTGCGGCGCGACAGGTCCTCGGCGCGTTCACGTACCCGTGCACACCCGCGGCGGTCGGCTCGATCGTCGTGGATCTCGCCGGTCACCATCTGCACGCGCAACGCGATGTCGACGGGCAGATCGTCGGGTCGTCCGCGCATCACATCGCGATCGTCCAACAACGCGGCCACCACGCAGGCCAGTCCGCGATCGCCGGGGTCGGACTCACCGATCATGCGCGCCAGACGCGGGTGCACCGGCACGTTCGACATGCGTCGACCCATCTCGGTGAGACGACCGTCGTGGTCGAGGGCCCCGAGCATGGTGAGCAACTCGGTGGCCTGTTTCACCGCGCCGCTCGGTGGCGCGTCGATGAAGGCCAGTTCGTCGATCGGGGTTCCCCACGCGGCGAGTTCCAACACCAGTCCCGACAGATCCACCTGCGTGATCTCGGCGTCCAGGTGTGCGCGACGACTGCCGTGCTCGATCTTGCTCCACAGTCGGTACGCCACCCCGGGGCCCAAGCGACCGGCACGACCGGCGCGTTGCTCGGCCGAGGCCCGCGAGGTGGGAATGGTGGTGAGACGACTCATGCCCGTGCGTTGGTCGTAGCGCGGCACGCGCGCTTGACCGGCGTCCACCACGATGCTGACACCGTCCACGGTGAGGCTGGTTTCGGCGATGTCGGTGCTCACCACCACGCGACGTCGACCCGACGGTGACGGCGCGAGGGCGCGGTCCTGGTCGGCCAACGACAACGCACCCGCCAACGGGTGAACGTCCACGTTCGACGGCACTCGCCCTTCCAAACCCTGCACCACGCGATTGATCTCGGCGATGCCGGGCATGAACACCAACACGTCGCCCTCGTCGTCGCGCAGCGCGCGGCCGACCACGTCCACCACCGCGTCGTCCAGACGTTGTTGTTTGCCCATGGGCGCCCACTTCACGTCGACGGGGAACTGTCGACCGTCGCTGGTGATCACCGGAGTGTCGTCGCCCAGCACGCGCAGCAATCCCTTGGTGTCGGCGGTGGCCGACATCGCGAGCACGCGCAGGTCGGGTCGCAGCAAACGACGCGCGTCGAGGGCCAACGCCAAACCCAGGTCGGTGGGCAGGTTGCGCTCGTGCACCTCGTCGAAGATCACCAGTGCGGTTCCGGCGAGGCTCGGATCGTTCTGCAGGCGACGCGTGAGGATGCCCTCGGTGACCACCTCGATGCGCGTGTTCGCCCCGATACGGCGTTCGTCGCGGGTCTGGTAGCCCACCAACCCGCCCGGTTCCTCGCCGATCAGTGACGCCAGTCGCCGGGCCGCCGCGCGCGCCGCCAGTCGTCGAGGTTCCAGCATCACGATGCGACCACCGTCGATCCATGGTTGATCGATCAACCGCAACGGGACGAGCGTGGTCTTGCCGGCGCCCGGTGGTGCCACCAACACGGCGCACCAGTGATCGTTCAGTGCGGTTCGCAGGTCGTCGACGACGTCCTCGACGGGAAGGTCGGTGAGCGGAGTCAGAGTCAGCCGAGTGCGGGAGTGCCGGCGAACGCCGTGGGATCACCGAGGCCGGGGATGGCCGGCGCGGTCCACGACGTGACGTCGGCGATGACCTTGGACACCGCGCGCCATTCGCCGGGGCTCCACCCCTCGGCCGCGGCCGGGATGGTTCCGTCGGCGCGAACGAACACCAGCGCGGGAAGCGTGGACAGACCGAAGGCTCTCACGGCGGCGCGATCGGGGTCGGTGAACACCAGGAATTCCTTGGCCAAGGGGCCGAGGAATTTTCGGGTTTCGTCGGCCGAGGCCGTGACGATGAGATTGGTGCGAACCGCGGCCCCGGAGAACGCGTGCAACACGCGCGCCGCGGTCTTCAGGATCCAGGAGCTCTCGTTCGTGTACGGGTCGAGTACCACCGAGGCCAGGTGGAAGGTGGTCAGCCACTCACTGAGCGGACGCGCCGGGAAACCGTCGCCTTCCAGCGAGAGGGGCTCGAGGATCAGATCGGGGGAAGGGGTCGATGCCACGCAGAGAACGGTAGCCCAGCCGACGCCGAACGCCCCAACACCGGCGCGGTTTCGACGTCCGAATCGGTCACCCCATCGAGCGACGCAGGAAGTCCAATTGGTGACGCAACAGGTTCTCGGCCACCACCGCTTGCGGGGTCATGTGGGTGACTCCCGACAACGGCAACACCTCGTGGGGCTTGCCGGCGGCCAGCAGGGCCGAGGACAACTGCAAGGTGTGGGCGGCCACCACGTTGTCGTCGGCCAGGCCGTGCACGATCAACAACGGACGTTCCAAGCGGTGGGCGTCGTTCAACAACGACGTGCGGTCGTACGGCGCGGGATCGACGCCCGGATGCCCGAGGTAACGCTCGGTGTAGAAGGTGTCGTACAGGCGCCACTCGGTGACCGGCGCTCCGGCCACCGCGCAATGGAACACGTCGGGCCGACGCAACACGGCGAGTGCGGCCAGGTACCCACCGAAACTCCATCCGCGAATACCCACGCGCGACAGATCGAGGTCGGGGTTCTCGGCGGCCACGGCCAGCAGCGCGTCCACTTGATCCTCGAGCACCGGCGCGGCCAGATCCAGGTGGACCGCCCGCTCCCACTCGGTTCCCAAACCGGGGGTGCCGCGACCGTCGACGACCAACACCGCGAACCCCTGATCGGCGAACCACTGCGACGAGCAGTGCGCGGCGTAGGAGTCCACCACCCTTTGGGCGTGCGGCCCTCCGTACGGATCCATGAGCACGGGCACCTTGGTGCCGGGAACGTGGTCGGTCGGCATCAGCATCGCGCACGGAATGCGGCGCTCGCCGGCGCGAACGAAACGCGGTCTCGGGTCCACCAGTGGTCGCTCGGCGTGACTGGTGATCTCGTGTCGTCGATCGCCGTCGATCACGGTGATGGTGGCGCGCGGCTGCGTCGCCGACGAGCGTCGCGTCACCACCGTCGTTCCGCCCACGGCGACCGAGTTGGTCCCGTCGAGAAGGGTGAGATCGGCGATGCCCGCGTTCGTCCAGCGGTGCGCGCTCTGGCACTCGGGATGCTCGGCGACGTTGGCGAGGAACACCACGTCGTCGTGGCCCACGTTCGACACCGCGCGCACGTTGGTGCCTACGGGTGTGACCGCGACACCGTCGACGATGAGGCGCTTCCAACCGTCGCGATCGTCGACGATCACCAACGAACCGTTGCCCAGGTGAGCGGGAACGCCCGGGACGATGTCCACCCACGTGTCGCTGGTGCGGCGGGCGATCTCGGCGGTGGTTCCGCCCGCACGTGCGGCGCGCAACGTGACGATGGTGTGTTGATCGCGCGAGCACACGGTCACCAGCAGACTCTCGGCGTCGATCCAATCCACGTCGGTGAGATAGGGGAACGCAACGGCGTCCCACGTCACGTTCACGCGCGTACCCTCGACGGCGTCGAACACGTGCAACGACACGACGGCGTCGTCGGTGCCGGCGGCCGGATAGCGCACCGCGTTGGCCGGTCGTTCGGGATGCGCCGGATCGGCGATGTGCCACACCGCCACCGGCGCCTCGTCCACGCGACACACCGCCACGTGTCGCGAGTTCGGCGAC
>SYCH01000137.1 GCA_005787025.1 Actinomycetota bacterium
CGAGGCGGCCACCGAGGTCATGATCGTCCGCCAGGAGGCCCGTCCGCCGAGTGTTGGTTCGATCACCGTCACGGTTCCGGCCTACATGGAACTCATCGTGGCCTCGTTCAGCCAGTTGGCTCGCGCCAGTAGTCAGGTGAATCAGCGCAGCGGTGTGTCCGTGCGTCTCAGCGTGAGCAACTACGAGGTCATGGCCGCCAACGCGTTGCGTCGCGGTCTGCGTCTCGGCGAGACCAACGTGGTGCCCCGGGTGTGCGACCTCGACTCGTTCGCCGCGTCAACCGGCGGCAAGATCGAGATCGAGGCCATGGAGGACGGACGCGAGGGACACGTTTTGCGCGAGCTGGTCAAGGCCGCGGTACTCACGTCGTATCGTGATCTGGTCAGCCCCGAACTGACGCGTGACATCGTCACCGCGTTCGAGGAAGGGGCGGTGGTTCACACCGGCGAGGACGTCCCGTCGGTCGAGCAAGCCGCTCTCATCGAGCAGATACCGGCGTTGAAGGCGGCGGTGTTGCCGTTGCTCGCCGGTGACGACAGCCCGGCCAGCATCGCCTCGGCGGTGGAGTTCGTGCTCGAGGGAATGCACTTGTCCAAGCGACTGAACAAGGATCAGAGCGCGGGTAGCGGCGGCACGTACCGCAGTCGGTGACCCACGGGTCCGACGGTGCGTCGGACCACGGCTCTTCAGCGGCCGCCCAACTTGCTCTCGATGTCTTTCAGCGCACCGACCAATCGGTCGGTCTCGCTGCGGTGCTCGTGCACCAGGCGCACCAACCAGAAGCGCATGAAACGAGCCAACGAATAGCGCACGAACAGGGCCGTGCCGGCGATCACGAGAGCGAGTCCGATGAGGGTGCCGGTGGCGAGGAAGGCGATCTGGTCACCCGTCTCGGTGGTACCGCTGGCTTGGAATCCGCCCACGATGGCCATCGCGACACCGGCGATGAGGGCCACGGTGCCGATGGCCAACAGCCAACGCTCGCGGTCGGCGCGGGCGCCGCGCAGTTTCAATTCGCCGATCTCTTCGGTGAAGGTCTGGATGCGGTTCTCGTTCATGGGTCGGTTCCGTTTCTCTGTTGTCGCTTGAGTCTTCGATTTTCGGTTGCTCGACGCGATGGTCACGAGCCCAGGTAGGCCCCCGCCAGTACATCATCGCCGATCTCGGATGCCTTGCCGGCCATGCGCACGGTGCCGTGGGCCAGCAGGACCGCGGTGTCGGCCACACCCAACACGGTGCGGGCGAACTGTTCGACGACCAGCACCGACACGCCTTCGGCGGCGATCGCCGCCACCTGGGCGTACAACTCGGCCACGATGAGCGGGGCCAATCCCATCGACAATTCGTCCAGCAACAAGATGGCGGGATCGGTGGCCAAGGCCCGCGCCAGCGAAAGCATCTGCTGTTCGCCTCCCGACATGGTCCCGGCCAACTGAGCGCTACGTTCACCGAGTCGCGGGAAGCGCGCGTAGGTTCGCTCCTCGATGTCGCTCATCTTGTGACCACTGAAGGTCGCCATCAGTAGGTTCTCGCGCACCGTCAAGTTCGGGAAGATTCCGCGACCTTCGGGGATGGTGCACAGACCGGCACGGGCCAATTCGCCGGCCGATGCGCCGGTGACGTCGCGACCGGCCACGATCAGATGACCCGCCGACGGTCGCAGCAAACCGCTGATGACCTTGATGGTGGTGCTCTTGCCGGCACCGTTCGGGCCGAGAAGGGCGACCACTTCGCCCCGACCGATGGAAAGATTCACACCGTGCAACACGTCGATGGAGCCGTAGCCGGCTCGCACGTTGCGCAGTTCGAGGATGGGCGACCCGCTCATGATGTTCCCAGGTAGGCCTGCAACACGGCGTCGTCGTGTTGGATCTCGTTCGGCGTGCCGACCGCGATGATGTTGCCGAGGTCGAGCACGTGGATGCGATCGCACACCTGCATCACGAGGTGCATGTCGTGCTCGACCAGCAGCACACCGAGTCCGTCAGCGGCCAACTCGCGCAACAGCCCGCCGAGGCGTTCGGTTTCGGAGTCGTCCAACCCCGAGGCGGGCTCGTCGAGCAACAGGAGCCGGGGCATGGTGGCCAGGGCGCGTGCGATCTCCACCAAACGCGCCGAGCCGGTGGGCAGATCGCCGGCCGCGGAAGCAGCCAGATGTGACAAGCCGACCTTGTCGAGCAAGGTGTCGACGGTGCCATCCACGTCGGGAACCGCGGCCAGTTCGGCGGCCACGCGGACGTTGTCGCGCACCGTGAGAGACGAGAACAATTCGAGTCGTTGAAACGTTCGCGCGAGACCGCGCTTGGCGCGCCGGTGCGGAGCCTCGCGTGTGATGTCCACTCCGCTGACGAAGACCTGACCGGCGGTGGGCTCTTGCATGCCGCTGATCACGTTGAACAAGGTGGTCTTTCCCGCACCGTTGGGGCCGATGAGACCGGTCACCTGACCGACCTCGGCGTCCAGGTCGACGCCACCGACGGCCATCACGCCGCCAAATCGAACCATCACTCCCTGTACTTCCAGCAACGACATCAGAGGTACTTCCAGCAACGACATCAGAGCACCACGCCGATCTTCTGTTCGGCCAACTCGATGTCCTCGCGGCTGAAGTCCGTGTCCAAACCGGCCAGATCGGGTGACGCCGAGTGCACGCGGGGAGAGTTCTCGATGACGCGTTGCGCACCGACACCGAACAGAGCGACCAATCCGATGATCAGAATGATTCGTTTGCCGGTGGCATCGAGGGCGCTGCTCCAGTCGACACCCGCGGCGATGGCCAACCCGACGGCCAGCCAGGCACCGGCCATCACGCGCCGACCCGGCGCGGCGGCCGTCAACGCGGGAAGGTTGGGCGATACCGCCAGGATCCACACCACGCTGGCCACGAAGAACGACCAGTGCGAGATGACGTCGGCGGCGTCGAGAGCCCAAATGCCGAAGGCTCCGGCGGCGCTGACCGCGATCAATCGCGGTTGTTCGATCAACGGACGGAACGCGTCACCGATCTGAGCCGCCGCCCCCTGAGGATTGCGACCGAGGGTGATACCGACCGTGCCCGGACCGATCTTGGTGAGGTTCTTCACCGTGGGCACGATGGTGGCCAACACCGAGTTGCCGCCCAACAGCAATCCGCCGAAGAGGGCACCGGCGACCGAACCGACACCACCGACCACGGCCAAGAGCACGATGGGCAGACTTTGTGTGAAGTCGTATTGCTGCGGGCTCACCTTGTCGCCGGCCAGCGCACCGGCGCAGGCGGCGATACCGGCCGAGATGGCGAAGGCCGCCAATTTGGTTCGGGTGAGGCTCATACCCAACGTGGCGGCGGCAACGGGCGAGTCCTTCAGCGCCACCAGGCGTCGACCGAGACGACTGCGACGCACGGCCACCACGATCAAGCCGAGGATCGAAAAGCAAACCGAGGCCAGGATCAGCCGGGCCCGCGGGGTGTCGATGGTGACGAAGGGGACGCGCAAGACGGGCACGGTGATGTTGCCGGTCTGGAAGGTCTGGCGTTGGTTGAAGACGATCTTGCTGACCATCACCGCGAATGCCGCCGTGGCGAGTGCGAGATAGATACCCGACAGTCGCAGTGCGGGCAGTGCGACGATCGCACCCACGATCGCGACGATGGCGATCGCGATCACGAGGGTCACCAGGTTTCCGTCGCCCGGAAGCTTGGACATGGCGATGGCCCCGAGCCCGGCGAACGTCAGTGGTGCCAACGACATCTGGCCGGCGTAGCCGGTGAGGGGTACGAGCGACAACGTGACCATGGCGAAGGTGAAGCCGTTCAGCAACAGAAGGGTGTTCGACCGGGTCAGCATGCCCGAGATACCGATGACCACCACGACGAGGCTGACGGCGCCGAGGATCGCCGTGCGCCACTCAGGTACGCGGTTCTCCTCGCGCAACTTCGTCGTGCCGACGCGCAATCGACTCTGTGGTCGCGCCAGCAACGCGATGAACAACACGATGGTGGGTAAGGCCGATCGCACACCCGACAACGAGAAGCCGAAGGCCGTCTGTGGGAACCACGACTCGTCCGACACCATCAGGTAGTAAGCGTCGAGGAGTCCCAGCAGACCGGCGCCGAGGAACGTGAGCGGCAGGCTCTTCAAGCGCCCGATGATGGCGGCCGCGTAGGCGTTGATGACCAGCAGCACCAGGGGTTCGATGTTGAGCTGTTGATCACCGGCCAGCAGGATCCCGGCGAGTCCGGCCAACGATGCGCTGATGCCCCAGGCGAACATGGACACGCGGTCGGGCCGACCGCCGTTCAACTCGGTGAGGTTGCGATCATCCACGACCGCGCGCATGGCCACGCCCATGCGCGTCTTGTA
>SYCH01000138.1 GCA_005787025.1 Actinomycetota bacterium
TCGGCGAACACGCCGTCGAAATCGTCGTCCAGATCGTCGAGGTCGTCGCTCATGGTCCCCCGATTCTGCCCCAACACCGACGGCGTCGGGCACGGTGCCGTCACACTAAGTTGTTCGCGTGACCGGCACCCTCGTCATCCTCCGCCACGGTGAGAGCACGTGGAACCAGCAAAACCTCTTCACCGGCTGGCACGACGTGCCCCTGTCGGAGAAGGGTCTGGCCGAGGCCGCCCAGGCCGGCGTCACCATGGCCCAAGCCGGGCTGTTCTTCGACGTGGCTCACACCTCACTGCTCACCCGCGCGGTGATGACCTGCCATCTGGCCCTGAACGGCATGGGCCAGGTGTGGTTGCCCGTCAACCGTTCGTGGCGCCTGAATGAGCGTCACTACGGAGCCCTGCAGGGCCTCGACAAGCGGGCCACCACCGAGCTCCATGGTGCCGAGCAGACGAAGTTGTGGCGCCGCAGTTTCGACGTACCGCCGCCGCCCGTGGGCACCGACAGCCCCGAGCATCCGGTGAACGATCGTCGTTACCGCCTGCTGGATCCGGCAGTTCTTCCGGCCGCCGAATGCCTGAAAGACGTGGTGGCGAGGGTGTTGCCCTATTGGAACGACATCGTCGTGCCCCAACTGCGCGATGAGTTGACCGTGCTCGTCACGGCGCACGGCAACAGCTTGCGGGCCCTCGTCATGCACCTGGAAGGCATCTCCGAGGACGCCATCGCCGAACTCAACATCCCGACCGGAGTCCCCCGCCGTTACACCTTCGACGACACGATGAGAGTGACCTCGGCCGAGTACCTGGGTGACGCCGCCGCCGTGGCCGCGGCCGCCGATGCCGTCTCCAAGCAAGCCGGCGCCTGAACGCCGGTGTGCCCACTCGAGGTGGTGTGCCCGTCGGCTCACCGGGGTGTCCGCCGACTCAGGTCCGTGACGATCGGGACAACGCCGGTGGTTCTCACATGTTCACGAGCGTTATAGGGTTCTAGGTATGGCAAGCAAAAAGAGTTATCTGGACAGCCTCCGTCGTGTCGCTTTGTTCTCCTCCTGCTCCACCAAGGACCTGGAGAAGATCGCCAAGGCCGGCGACGAGGTCACATTGAGCGCCGGAACCGTCATCGTCGATCAGGGTCAGACCGGTCGCGAGGCGTTCGTGATCATCAGTGGCTCGGCCACGGTGAAGCGCAACAGCAAGAAGGTCGCGACTTTGGGCGCCGGATCCGTGGTGGGCGAACTTTCACTGTTGGATCACGGCCCCCGCACCGCGACCGTCGTGACCGACACCGAGTGCACGATGTTGGTCATCAGCCAGCGTCAGTTCCTCGCCGTGATCGACGCCATCCCGGCGATTTCGCACAAGTTGCTGGCCACACTGGCCGGTCGCATCCGCGAACTCGACCGTCAGTACTTCGGCTGAGCTCGATCTCATTGGGTCGAGGGGTTCGCCCCATCACCGACTTGGCAGTAGCGTTCCCCGTGCATGGGAACGCACGCTGAGACTCCGGCCGCACCTTCGGGTTCGCGGCGCCTGAAGCCCTATCAACTCTCGATCGCCATCGGTTCTTTCATGGCGGTGTTCATCGCGGTGTCGGGCGTGTTGCCCCTCGTCACCGGATGGAAGAACGACTCCCCCATCCACCGCGAGGTGTTCGGAGGAATCCCCGGCGTTTTGAAGTTGGCCTTCTACACGGTCATCCCCGTTCTCGTGTTGTGGGGATCGCTGCGTTTCGCCGATCGCATCCGCAACTGGGAGCGTGGTGCACCCGATCGCCGTCGCACCACCACGGCCAACGCCAAGCGTCGCCTCGCCGACTTCCGCGCCGGTGTGTACATGCGCACGCTGTTGCGTGATTCGGCCGCTGGCCTCATGCACTCGTTGATCTACTTCGGCTTCCTGGTGTTGCTCGGGGTCACCACGGTGTTGGAACTCGACCACCAGCTGCCCGAGAGCCTGAAGTTCCTGCACGGCGACGTGTATCGCGGGTACGTGATGATCGGAGACCTGGCCGGCCTCATGTTCACCGGCGGCGTGGTGTGGGCCATCGTGCGTCGCTACGTGCAACGCCCGTATCGCATCCGCATCAAGTCGAAGCCCGAGCACGCCATCATCCTGGCCACCCTGCTCGGGATCGGTCTCACCGGTTTCGGCGCCGAGATGTTCCGCATCGCCGAGTCGGCTGCCAGCGGAGAGAACATGGACCACGAGAAGTGGTCGTTCGTCGGTTACCCGTTGGCCCAGACCGTCGAGGGTCTCGCCCCGCGCACGCTCGAGTTGTGGCACCAGGGTTGGTGGATCGCCCACGTTCTGACGTTCGTGGTGTTCCTCGCCATCTTGCCGATCACCATGTTGCGTCACATCTTCACGTCGCCCTTGAACATGTACCTCAAGGATCGTGATCGTCCCAAGGGCGCGATGAAAGCCATGCCGAACCTCACCGAGACGTCGCTGGAGTCGTTCGGTGCCGCCGTGGTGGAAGACTTCACCTGGAAGCAGTTGCTCGACACCGATGCCTGCACCATGTGCGGCCGCTGTACCAGCGTGTGTCCGGCCCATGCGACGGGCAAGCCACTCGACCCGCGCGAGATCGTTCTGAAGACCGGTGAAGTGATGGCGGCCACGGCTGCGCACGCTCCCGGTGGCAAGGTGTCGCCTCCGCTCGGCACCGACCCCGAGATCACCATCGGCGCGAACTCGTTGTTCGAGCGCATCACCGCCGAAGAAGTCTGGAGTTGCACGTCGTGCAAGGCCTGCGACGAGATCTGCCCCGTGAACATCGAGATCCTCGACAAGATCCTCGACATGCGCCGTTACCTCTCGCTGATGGAAAGCAACTTCCCCGCCGAGTTGGGCAACGCCTATCGCTCGATGGAGAACCAGGGCAACCCGTGGGGCATGAACCAGGGCGAGCGGGCCGATTGGGCCAAGGATCTACCCGTCGACGTGGTCGACCCGGGTGACGCCTTCTCGCACGAGTACCTCTACTGGGTCGGTTGCGCCGGATCGTTCGACGACAAGAACAAGAAGGTCACCCAGTCCATGGCCAAGCTCTTGAAGCGGGCCGGCATCGACGTGGCCATCCTCGGACCGAGCGAGATGTGCACCGGCGACTCGGCGCGTCGTTCAGGCAACGAGTACCTGTTCCAGATGCTCGCCATCCCCAACGTCGACATGCTGAACGGTATGGGCGTGAAGAAGATCATCACGCAGTGCCCTCACTGCTTCAACACACTGGCCAACGAGTACCCGCAACTGGGTGGTCGCTACGAAGTGATCCACCACACGCAGTTGCTCGAGCAGTTGATCGACAGCGGTCAGTTGGACGTGAGCAATGCCTCGCTCGAAGAGCGCATCACGTACCACGACTCGTGCTATCTCGGTCGCCACAACGACGTGTACCTCGCACCACGCAAGGTGGTGGCGTCCATCAAGGGCATCGAGGTCGTCGAGATGCAACGCAACGGCACGACGGGAATGTGTTGCGGCGCCGGTGGCGCTCGCATGTGGATGGAAGAGTCCATCGGCACCAAGGTGAACGACGAGCGCGCCCGCGAGGCTCTGAGCACCGGTGCCAGTCGCGTGGCCACCGCCTGTCCGTTCTGCTACATCATGCTGGACGACGGTGTGAAGGCCGCCGGCGCCGAGGAAGATCAGGTGAAGGTGGCCGACATCGCCATCCACCTGTTGGAAGCCATCGAGAACGGCGAGAGGGCCCTGGCCACCCCCGCCGCCCCCCTCACCACATCGCACTGATCTGGTCGTTCTGGGCGGGTTTCGCACGCTCTGGCGTCACGAAGGCCGCCCAAAACCGGCTGTCAGTTCAGGTGACCGAGTACCAGTGATCGAAGGATGTCGATTCCGACGCCCTTGCTGGCACTGACCCACACGATGTCGCCGGGCTCGAGCATGCACCCGGCGGCCAAGTCCTTCTTGCGCGTTTGACGCTTGGCCGACTTCACCTTGTCGTGCTTGGTGGCCACCACCGTGTGCGGAATGCCGTTGGCACGCAGCCACTCCAACATCTGCACGTCCAACTTCGTGGGGCCGATCTCGCCGTCGACCAGAACGAAGACGTTGGTCAGTTCCTCACGGTCGAGCAGGTAGCCCTCGATCATCTTCTGCCACCCCTGCTTCACACGACCGGGAACCGCGGCATAGCCGTAGCCGGGAAGGTCCACCAACGTGGAGCCGTTGGGCAGAGCGAACATGTTGATCAACTGCGTGCGCCCCGGCGTGTTCGACACGCGCGCCAGCTGCTTGCGATTGGCCAACGCGTTGATGAGCGACGACTTGCCCACGTTGCTGCGACCGACGAAGGCCACTTCGGCCGGCGAAGCGGGCAGGACCTTCGCGTCGACCGCCGACGTCACGAACTCGATGGACAACGGCGACGCGGTCATGCGACGAGTGTACGGTCACGGCCCTCGCGCACGGGACGCGCGACAGCCGGAGCGAATCAGTTCTTGTCGAAGTTCTCGAAATAACGACTGGGTGTCGGGCCGCGTTGCCCGTGGTACTTCGAACCGCGCGCGCCCTGGCCGTACGGCTTGTCGGCGGGGGTGGTCATCTGCATGAAGCTCACCTGACCGATCTTCATGCCGGGATACAAGGTGATGGGCAGGCTGGCCACGTTCGCCAATTCGAGGGTGACGTGACCATCGAAGCCGGCGTCGATGAATCCAGCGGTCGAATGAATGAGCAAACCGAGCCGACCGAGCGAACTCTTGCCCTCGATGCGGGCCACCAGATCGTTGGGCACCCCCACGCGCTCCAGGGTGCTGCCCAGAACGAATTCACCCGGGTGCAACATGAACATGCCGTCTTCGGGAATCTCGACCAACTCGGTGAGACCGGTCATGTCCTTCTTCACGTCGATGACGCCGGCGGTGTGGTTGCGGAACACGCGGAACAAGTGGTGCAGGCGCACGTCGATGGAGGAGGGCTGGATCATCGCCTCGTCGAGCGGGTCGATGATGATGCGGCCGGCCGCGAGGGCCTCCCGCAGGCTGCGGTCGGACAGAATCACGACCCTCACCGTAGTGGGTTCGGTGCCCCAGCCAGCA